>NZ_QSBB01000021.1:0-41640 GCF_003465595.1 Collinsella sp. AF05-9 | reverse complement strand
TCTGATGACTTGAAGAAGGGGGAGGCCTCGCGGCCTCCCCCTTTTTTGCGTTTTATAAAGAGCTGTAATACAAGAACTCGCCTTCTTTTAGCTTGTCTTACTGTTTGGCTGTATTTTGAGTCCTTCTTTTGTATTTGCGCGATAATAACTCCCATTGGCGTTAGGGAGGACTTGATGTTTACCGTTTTTGTCTTGGGCAATATTGCTTCGGGTAAGTCGACTGCCTGCCGCTATCTCGAATCTCATGGCGCCATGCTTATCGATCTGGACGAGCTTGCCAAATCGCTGTATGTGCCAGGCTCCGATATCGTCAATGCCCTCGCGGAAGAATTTGGCTGGGATATTTTGGATGAGGAGGGCGGCATTCGCCACAGCATCCTCGCTTCTCGAGCTTTCGCTTCTCCTGATTCGGTCGCACGGCTCAATGACCTTGTGCACCCCGTTCTCATTGAACAGCTTTCGCTTAGGATTCTCGATCCGGTTTGTTGTACGGTTTCATCTCCCCGTTATCCCTTTGCGGTTGTCGAGGTTTCTGCTCCGACTGGTTTTGAGGATGCATTTGGCTTGGCTGATGAAATTCTGGTCATCAGCGCCCCTTTGTCAGTTCGTCGCGAGCGTGCTATTCAGCGTGGCATGGAGCCATCTGATTTCGATGCCCGTTCTGCTTGCCAGCCCGATGAGTCTGCGCTGTGCAATCTCGCTACAACGGTGATTGATAATGCCGCAGGCGATAATTCGCTCTTTGAGCAGCTTGACTCATGGCTTGCATGCCATGGGTTTATAGACACTGCGAATAAGGAGGATGCCGATGCCTAAGACACGTTTCTTTGCGTGGTATCGCCTTATATCGCTGGCTGCCGTTTTTGCCTTCGGCCTTATCTCATTCGTTTACTCGTGTGCTCCTGCGGCTTTCTTTAAGCCGCTGTATCCCATTGACTACGAGGCGTATGTAAAGCAATCTAGTATTTCGCATAATCTGGATCCGTATCTGGTGTGCGCTGTCATTAAGTCGGAATCGAATTGGGATCCCGAGGCTGAGTCGAATCAGGGTGCTCAGGGATTGATGCAGCTGATGCCCGAGACTGCCCAGGATATGATCGCTAAGGGTCTTGTCGACGGTGGGGGGTATTCGGCCGACAACCTTAACGATCCCGCTACGAACATCGAGTTTGGCTGTGCGTATCTTTCGTATCTTCTAACGTATTTCAACGGGTCGACGGATAGCGCTATTGCCGCATATAACGCCGGCATGGGCAATGTGGATGGTTGGGCGCAGCAGAGCACCTCGCTTCACAATGCGATTACCTTCCCCGAGACGCAGGCTTATCTGATTCGCGTCAATAATGCCTGGGTTCGCTATAAGACGCTCTATCCCGATCGGTTCGTATAGGACTAAGCCCACCTCCTGCGTATACTGCAGATGTATGAGTTAGGAGTATCCATGGCGGAATTTGAAGTAGAACGCGTTGGTGGTGAACTTAAGCGCTTTGGCGTTGAGGGCGCTGAGGTGCCGTTTGAAGTCGTTTCTCCCTATGAGCCTGCAGGTTCTCAGCCTAAGGCCATTGAGTCGCTTGTGCAGGGTGTGAGGGACGGAGATCGCTATCAGGTTTTGCTGGGCGTGACTGGTTCGGGCAAGACCTTCACGATGGCTAAGACTATTGAGGCCCTGGGGAAGCCGACGCTGGTCATGGCTCCCAATAAAACGCTCGCCGCTCAGCTTGCGAGCGAGCTCAAAGAGTTCTTTCCCAACAACGCTGTGGTCTACTTTGTCTCGTACTACGACTACTATCAGCCCGAGGCGTATGTGCCGCAAAGCGATACATATATCGAGAAAGACTCCTCGATTAACGAAGAGGTCGAGATGCTGCGACATCAGGCGACCGCCTCGTTGCTCTCTCGACGCGATGTAATCGTCGTTGCTTCGGTGTCCTGTATCTACGGTATCGGCTCTCCCGAGGACTATGCGGGGCTGGCGCCGAATGTCGACAAGAAAGTGCCGCTCGAGCGCGATGACTTTATCCATGCACTTATCGACATTCAATATGATCGCAATGACTATGACCTAGCGCGCGGCACGTTCCGCGTGCGCGGCGATGTTGTCGACGTGTATCCGCCTTATGCCGAGCATCCGTTGCGGTTTGAGTTCTTTGGCGACGAGGTTGAGCTTATTGCCGAGATCGATGAGGTTACCGGTGAGATGCTTCGTGAGTACGAGGCCATCCCCGTATGGCCGGCATCGCACTACGTGACCGAGAAGCCGAAGGTCAAGGCGGCTCTGAAATCAATCAGTGAAGAGTGCGAGAAGCGTGTGGCCGAGCTCAAGGCGACCGACAAGTTGCTCGAGGCACAGCGTCTGCAGCAGCGCACCGACTATGATCTCGAGATGCTCGAGACCATGGGTTTTTGTAACGGTATCGAGAACTACTCGCGTCATCTGGACGGTCGAAAACCGGGCGAGCCGCCGTTTACCCTGATCGATTACTTCCCTAAGGACATGCTCTGCATCATCGATGAGAGCCATGTGACGGTGCCGCAGATTCGCGGCATGCACGAAGGTGACCGCTCGCGTAAGGTGACGCTGGTGGAACACGGTTTTCGCCTTCCTTCTGCACTCGATAACCGCCCGCTTCGTTTCGATGAGTTTGAGGCAAGGATCCCCCAGTTCATCTACGTTTCGGCCACGCCGGGCGACTACGAGCTGCGGGTGAGCCAGAACGATGTTGAGCAGATTATTCGTCCGACCGGCCTGCTCGATCCCAAGATCGATGTGCGTCCGGTTCGTGGGCAGATTGACGATCTTGAGGACGAGATTCGCGAGCGCGTTGCCCGCAAGGAGCGCGTGCTGGTGACCACGTTGACCAAGCGCATGGCCGAGGACCTGACCGACCATCTGCTTGATGCGGGCATTAAGGTCAATTACATGCATTCTGATACGGCGACAATGGACCGTGTCGAGATCCTGCGAACGCTGCGCGAGGGCAAGATCGATGTTCTCGTTGGCATCAACCTGCTTCGCGAGGGCTTGGATCTTCCCGAGGTCTCACTGGTGGCAATTCTCGATGCCGATAAGGAAGGCTTCTTGCGCAACCGCCGTTCGCTGATTCAGACGATTGGTCGCGCGGCCCGTAACGCCGATGGCGAAGTCATCATGTATGCAGACGTTGTGACCGATTCGATGAAAGAGGCCATCGAGGAGACGCAGCGCCGTCGCGAGATTCAGATGGCATATAACGAAGAGCATGGCATTGTGCCCAAGACGGTGCGCAAGGCCATCAACGACATCTCAAGTTTTATTGCCGAGGCCGAAAAAACCGTGGGTTCCAAGGGACGCTCGAAGGGCGACTCTCTTGGCCATGGCGCATTCTATACGCCCGATGAGTCGGGCGAGGGTGGCGTGCCGGAAACGGTGGCGTCCGAGCAGACACTTGCGGAGCAGTTGGAAGAACTGCCGCATGACGAGCTCGTGCGGATCGTCGAAACCATGGAAGAGGATATGCGTAACGCTTCTGCCGCCATGGACTTTGAGGAGGCGGCGCGCCTGCGCGATGCCGTCGTTCAGATTCGGGCGATGCTCGAGGGTGCGTCTGAGGACGAGACGATCGAGCGCTTACGTTCGCAGGCTCGCAAGGGTTCCACGTTCGCATCGGGCAGAAAACGCCAGGGTGCACGGTTTAAGAAATAGCGAACATGCCCCGAGTTCCCTGCGGAGCTCGGGGCATGCGTCTTTTGCGCGCTGGAATTCGTGCGTTAGAGGTCTGCGATCAGGGCTTCGGCACAACGGATGCCGTCGGTGGCGGCGCTCATGATGCCGCCGGCATATCCAGCTCCCTCACCGCAAGGGTAGAGGCCCGGGGTCGACACGGCATGGCATGTTCGGTCTCGGGTGACGGTGACCGGTGAGCTCGAGCGAGTCTCCACGCCGGTAAGGACAGCATCGGAGCGGTCGTAGCCTCGTAGCTTTTTTCCAAGTAGGGGAAGTCCCAGGCGGAGCGACTCGACGATATGCTGCGGCAGGGCTTCGTCAATTGCCGTCCAGGTCACACCGAGCGGATAGGTGGGCTTTACCTTTCCGGGCGCCTTGCTGGCGCGTCCTGCGAGGAAATCTCCGACGAGCTGTGCCGGTGCGTTCCAGTTGGAACCGCCCAGGCGGTAGGCGGCCGCCTCGCAGGCGCGCTGGAGCTCGATGCCGGCGAGTGGGTCATCGTTGGGAAGGTCCTCAGGCGTGACGTTAACGAGCAGGGCGGCATTTGCGTTGCGTCCGTCGCGGGCATTGAGACTGGCGCCGTTGACGCACAAGTGGCCCTGCTCGGAAGAGGCGGCGACAACCTGCCCGCCGGGACACATGCAAAACGAGAACACGCTGCGGCCGTTGGGAAGATGGGCGACGAGCTTGTAGGGGGCTGCTCCGAGGGCAGGATGTCCCGCCGAGGCTCCGAATTGGGCTCGGTCGATGTCGCGCTGCGGATGCTCGATGCGAACGCCCATGGCAAAGGTCTTTTGTGCGAGGACCACGTTGTGGTCCTTAAGGAGCTCAAAAATATCGCGAGCAGAATGCCCGCAGGCGAGGATGAGGTGCTTTGTCTCGATTGGCTCGCAAGCGGTGTCTTGGGACGATTGGACATCAATACCGGTGATGGCGCCAGACGCGTCGATGCGAATGTCGACGAGCTTCGTTCGATAACGGACGACACCTCCGAGCTGCTCGATGCGCTGGGATATAGCGGTGACGACCGTGGGAAGGATGTCGGAGCCAATGTGCGGCTTGGCATCCCACAGAATATCGCGGGGCGCACCCGCCTCGACGAAGGTTTCGAGGATAAGGCGATGGGCGGGATTTTTGGTTCCCGTATTGAGCTTGCCGTCCGAGAAGGTCCCCGCGCCGCCCAGGCCAAACTGGATATTGCTCTCGGGGTCGAGGATGCGCTCCTTTAGAAAGAGGTCGATCGCCTGCGAGCGGCGAAATGCCGGGTCGCCGCGCTCGATGAGCAAGGGCTTAAGACCTGCTTCGGCGAGCGTAAGCGCAGCGAAAAGGCCGGCGCATCCGGCGCCGACAACGACAGGGCGTTCTTGAGGTGCGTCGGAGGCGGGGGAGGGGAATGAAGGCTCATCGTCTTCTATCGCGCGTACGCGCGAGCGGTCACGCTCGGCAACGCTGTCGACCGCTTCTCGCTCGAGGTGGGGACTAGTCAGCTCAACACGAAAGCTCAGGATAAAATGGACGTCTCGTTTTTTGCGAGCGTCGATTGACTTGCGGTGGAGCTCGATGGACTTGATCTCGGAGTCCTTGCAACGTAGGACGCGCTTGGCGACTCGCTTGCCAACAATGAGACAGGCATTTTCATCGTCGGCTTCATCGAGCGACGCGTTGACTTGGGTGATTTCGATCATCGAGGTCTCCTTAGAGGCAAGAAAGAGGCCGTCCGGTATCCCAGACGGCCCGAATGCGTTTTTGATTATAGACTGCGCGGCTACAGGCTGCTTGCAGCGCGAATGCCCGAGATCCAGGCCCACGCAAGGTTAAAGCCTCCGCAATCGGCGTCGATGTCGAGCGCTTCACCGCAAACGTAAAGCGGGGCGTCGACAACGCTGCGCGCGCGTAGGCTGGGTGTTGAGATACTCTCGACAGATACGCCACCACGCGTGACCTGCGCTGAGCGCTCCTCGGTTGTTCCCTCGACGAGCAATTTAAAGTGCTTGAGGATCGAGACCAGGTGGATGACATCGTTGGAGCATGGATGGCACTGCTCGAACGCTGTGCAGACGACGCGGGAGAGTTGCGGGGCGAGCATGCCGTCGAGCCAACGGGGATCGCGGGGTGAAAAGTCACCGAACAGCTCAACGCGCCGGTTGAGCATATCGAGCAACTCGTCTTTGGAGAGGTCGGGGAAAACGTCGAGCAGGATCGTATCGCCGTGCTGGATACGACGAGAGAGGTTGAAGACAGCGACACCCGAGATACCGAAGGTTCGAAACAGCACTTCACCGTCTTCGTGCCAGAGCTCATTATGATTGCGGGCGAGCGTCAAGCGGACACGGACGCGCAGGCCGTCCAACGTCTTGAGTGCCGCCCGATCGCCAACGACCGTTGCCGATACGGGGCAGAGGATGGGGCGCGGCGAAGTGAGGGGGAGGCGAAACGTATCGGCGATACCGGTGGGGTTGCCGCCCGTAGCGATAATTACGGCATGTGCCTGCAGGGCCTCGTTCTTGCGAGGGACATCGGCGAGCGCTTTCCGAAGCGAGCGGAGCTCCGATTTTCGGTCATCGTGCTTTTTTGCCTTGAGCGCCCGCGCTGGACGGTCTATTTGGAGTGCCCAGCCTTCGGAAGCTTTGTGCGCCGAGGCAACGTTGGCTCCGCAGATTAAGGTGATGCCTAGGCGGTCGCAAACGTTGAGAAGCGCGTCGCGCACCGATTCGGCGCGAAGGGAGCGCGGGTACAGCCGGCCTTCCTCGGAGGTTGTCATGATGCCCAGCGAGGAGAAGAAACCCATAAGCTCTTGTTCGGGCTGGGGGCCCATGACGGATGTGACGAATGCTGGGTGGTTATACCGCTGAGGATCGATCGATTCGTTGGAGAGGTTGCAGCGGCCGTTACCGGTCGCAAGGAGCTTAAGGCCGCAGGCGACATCGCGCTCAACGATGCAGACGCTTTTGCCAGCGCGTGCGGCCGTAATGGCGGCGGCGAGGCCTGAAGCCCCGCCGCCGATTACCAAGACGTCATAGAGGGCGCTCGCGTTCACTTAGGCCTCGTCGGTCTCGTGTGGGGTAATAGTCTCGACGGCAGAGACTGCCTTGGGCAACATGCCATCGGGCAGCGCGGTCTCGACCTCGCCCTTATCGCAGGCCTCGGCGAGTGCCGGATTAATGGGAAGCTGGCCCAAGATGTCGAGGTTATAGCGCTCTGCGACCTCGGGGAGCTTGCTCTTGCCAAAGACCTCGATCTTCTTGCCGCAGTCGGGGCACTCAATATAGCTCATGTTCTCGACAATGCCCAGAATGGGGACGTTCATCTTCTCGGCCATGTTGACCGCCTTGGCGACGATCATCGAGACCAGATCCTGCGGGCTCGTGACGATGACGATGCCGTCGACCGGCAGCGACTGGAAGACGGTGAGCGCGACGTCGCCTGTTCCCGGAGGCATGTCGACCAGTAGGTAGTCGATGGGGCCCCACGAGGTCTCGCTCCAGAACTGCCTAATGGCGCCTGCGATGACCGGACCGCGCCAAAGGACGGGGTCGGTCTCGTTTTGGAGCAGCAGGTTGGAGCTCATGACCTTGACGCCGTGCTCGGAGATTTCGGGCAGCATAAGGTTGCCAAGGGCATGGACGTGGCGTCCACTCATACCGAACATCTTGGGGATAGAGGGACCGGTGATGTCGGCATCGAGGACGCCGACCTTGTGGCCGTGACGGGCAAGCTCGGTGGCGATGGCACCGGTGACAAATGACTTGCCGACACCGCCCTTGCCGGAAAGCACGGCGATGACGCGCTTGACCTCGGACAGCGTGTTCTCCTCAAATTGCGACGGCGACGTTTGTCCGCCGGCGGCCTGTGCGTGTTCGCAACCCATGTATGACTCCTTTGTATATGCTGGGGCCGGGGCCCCGCGATGTGACACGAGCGTCATTGTACCCTCGTTTGCGAGCGGGAGTCATTTGCGATGCGTTTGGGCCGAGCGTGCTTGCAATACGATGGGCCCAAGCGAATGGGCGGGCTTACTGAACTTTGCTGGCGAACTCGAGGTATTGCATGCGCTGCAGCTTGTCGATCGTCGAGGCGTAGGGGCTGTCTTCCGATTCCAAGTCGTAGCGCAGCCCGTCGGCACCGAGATAGCCGGCGACATTGATGGTGGGCACATCTGACCTTGTCGCAAGCAGGGCCTTTTGGTAATTGGTGAGCGGGGCGCCGATCTTATTAAGGGTAATGGCTGCAATCTCGTTTGCCCCGACGGTGTCGTAGACGTTGAGCTCGGTATTGCCGGCGATTTCATAGTTAGCCCAGACGAGATATGTCGACTGATAGATACGGAAGGCGTGGCTTGCCGTATCTTCCTGAGGGTACAGCTCGTCGTTGAGAGTCGTTGCGGCGCTCGGCTGATGGTCGCCAAAAAAGACAAGAACAACCGGTCTGCCGATATTGCGGAGCTCATTAATAAAGTACTCGAGGTCCCGGTCGGATGCGTTGATGCAGGTGAGATAGGTGTTGAGCGCGCTGTTGGCGCCCTCGCTGGCTCCCTCGACCCAATAGTTTGTCAGCTCTTCGGCGGGAACGGTGCCATAGTCGTAGCCGCCGTGATTTTGCATCGTGACGTCAAAGATGAACTGCGGCGCTTCGTCGGTTCTAAGCAGGTCGAGTATCTTGTCGTAGGTGGCGTAGTCGCATACGCCGGCATGGTAATAGGGCGCACCTTCGAAATCGCCGATTGAAAGAAAGTCTCCAAAGCCCAGCTGCTGATAGATTTTATCTCGATGGTAGTTGACGGGGTTTTGCGGGTGCATAGCGGTAGCGGTATACCCAAGCTCTTTAAGGTCCTTTGCCAGGCTGTTGACGCCATTCATCTGATACAGTTGATAGGGAATTTTGCCTAATCCGACAAAGGCCGTTGTCGCTCCGGTCAAAAATTCGAATTCGGAGTTCGCCGTTCCGCCACCGGCGACCGAAGCGAGCATGGTGCCGCGAACAAGTGTGTCGGGAAGCGAGTTGTAGAATGCGGGGCCGGTGTACCCGGCCGCCTGGAGCTGCTCAAAGCACGAAAGGTCGCTAAAACTCTCGTTCATGACGGCAACAATCGTCGGCTTGATTTCATTGAACTGGGCAACGGCCGCTGCGCGCTGCTCGCTCGAGCCATATGTGCTGTCGTAGACGGCGGCGAGCTCCTGCTCGATGCTCTGCGCCTCATCGGGCGTATAGTCTTCGGGCTTCTCAATGGGCAACTCGTTGACCATTTCGGTGAACGAAGTGATAAAACCCTGAGACGCATACGTGGTGATGGGCTGCCAACGGTCAAATCCAAAATCCAGCGCCTGCTCCAAGTCGATGTTGGAAAAGCCTGAGAGCCCCACAACGGTCACTAGCAGAAAAGCACAGAGGTTAGCGGCGATAGCGGGGAAGACATGGGTGGGCGTACGGGGCTTTCGCGGTCGGATGAGCGAAAGAAGCCCCAGGGAAATTTCCAGCAGGGCGAGAGAGGTTACGATTCCGGCGGTAAAGGTAAACTCGTATCCCTCGCTCACTTCCATTGCGGTGCCAAGGGCCAAGATATCGCTTGGCAGGATGGCTTCGCCTTTAAACGTTATGACGAAGTGCTCGGCAATGCCAAGGATGCAGCAGACGACGGGCACGAGAGCCATGACGCCTCCATGACGCTGTCCCAGCAAATAAAGGGAGAGCAGAACCGTCGCGAGCAGCCCGACGGAAAACCCGAATGAGTTGGCGGGAATGCGATAGAACGTTTCGTTACAGGCAATTTCGAGTGAAACGAACGAGAGCGCTGAAACAGCGGCGATGACAAGGATGTCACGGCAAATACAGGCAACCGTTCCCGTCGCAAGGTCGGTTTGGTCGATAAGTCCCGAAACCAAGGGCTCGACAAGAAGCATGACGGCGGCAGCACCGAGCGCCGAATAAGAAAGGACCCATAGGGAGCTGCCCTCATTTACGAGCAATTGATTCGTAACCCATGCAGCTACCACGCCGAGCGGGATGAGGAGCGTCGCGCACCAAAAGACGCGGGTAATGGGTGGCTTTTCGTTGCGTTTGATTGAAAAATGCACACGCACAACGACGGCGGCCACGATAAGGACGGCGATGAATATGGGCAGATTGGCCATGTCGCTCGAAGTGATTTCAAGGGGGATATCTTCGGTCATGGACGTTCCTCTGGTACAGCAAATTAAGTTCAGTATTAGATTACTGTAACCTTTCCACGGCATTTCGAGAAACAAAGCGCCCGATACGCAAAGCTAAAGGTCTGCGAATCTTGTATTACGAACATCTGTGCGCGTCGAGTGCGCTAAACTCATCGGCAGTATGATTCGATGCAATAGGAGGCAAGGAGCTTCCATGTCTGATTCTTCTATCGTTATTCGCGGCGCTCGTGAGCACAACCTCCGTGATATCGATGTTTCCATTCCGCGTGACCAACTCGTGGTCATTACCGGTCTTTCTGGCTCGGGCAAGAGTTCGCTGGCATTTGACACTATCTATGCCGAGGGCCAGCGTCGATACGTCGAGAGCCTTTCGAGTTATGCGCGCCAGTTCTTGGGCCAGATGGACAAACCCGACTTGGATTCAATCGACGGCCTTTCGCCGGCGGTGTCGATCGACCAAAAGACGACGTCTAAAAACCCTCGCTCGACGGTTGGCACCGTAACCGAGATTTATGACTATCTGCGCCTGCTGTTCGCCCGTGTGGGCACCCCGCACTGTCCCGAATGCGGCCGTGTCATTGAGCGTCAGACGACCGATCAGGTTGCCGACAAGGTCTTGGCGGCGGGGGAGGGCCGCCGCGCGTTTGTGCTGGCACCGGTGGTACGCGGGCGAAAAGGCGAGTACACCAAACTGTTTGAGGACCTTCGCGCCGAGGGCTTTAGCCGCGTGCGTGTCGACGGTGAAGTGCGCTCGCTCGACGATCCGATCGATCTGGACAAGAAGTTCAAGCACGATATCGAGGTCGTGGTCGATCGCATCGTGATCCGTGAGAACTCTCTGGGCCGTATCGCCGAGTCCGTTGAACAGGCGACTGCGCTGGCTCATGGCAATGTAAACGTGTACATGCTGCCCGACCGCGACGCTCCCGAGGGGACCGAAGGCGAGTTGCTGGAGTATTCGCTGGCGTTAGCGTGCCCGGAGCATGGACACTCCATCGATGACCTGCAGCCGCGTGATTTCTCGTTCAACGCGCCCTATGGCGCGTGCCCCGAGTGCGATGGCCTGGGCTTTAAGAAGACGGTCGATGCCGAGGCCCTAATCGAAGACCCCTCGAAGTCGATCGCCGACGGGGTCTTTGGCAGCCTGTTTGGCAACTCTAACTACTATCCGCAGATTTTCGCTGCGGTCTGCAAACACTTTAAGGTGAGCGTCGATACGCCGTGGGAGGATCTGCCTCCGCGGGTGCGTCACGCGTTTTTAGACGGCATGGGCGACCAGAAGATTTCGGTCGACTATCGAAAGCTCGATGGGCGCCGCAGCCAGTGGGACACCAAGTTCTCGGGTGTGCGCAATATCCTGTACGAGCGCTATACCGAGACGACGAATGAGAACACCAAGGCGCGCTTGGAGAAGTACATCCGCGAGGAGCCGTGCTCGAGTTGCCATGGTGCTCGTCTGCGCCCCGAGATGCTCGCCGTTACCGTAGGCGGTAAGTCCATTTACGAGGTCTGCTGCCTATCGTGCCGCGAGTCGCTCGAGTTTTTTGAGGGCCTGGAGCTCACCGAGCGCCAACAATTTATCGGCGGGCGCATCGTTAAGGAAATCCTGGAGCGCCTGCGCTTTCTGGTCGATGTCGGACTCGACTATCTGACCCTCGACCGTGCCTCGGCGACGCTTTCCGGAGGCGAGGCCCAGCGCATTCGCCTGGCAACGCAGATCGGCGCCGGCCTCATGGGTGTGCTGTACATTTTGGACGAGCCGTCGATCGGCCTCCATCAGCGCGATAACGAGCGCCTGATCAAGACGCTTGAGCGCCTACGCGATATCGGCAATACCGTCATCGTCGTCGAGCATGATGAGGATACGATTCGTGCTGCCGACTATGTGATCGACATGGGCCCCGGTGCGGGCGTGAACGGCGGACACGTGGTCGCCGCGGGAACGCCTGCCGATATCATGGCGTGCCCCGATTCGATGACGGGTGCCTACCTGACCGGCAAGCGAATGATTCGGGTTCCCGATGAACGCCGCAAGCCCGGTCGCGGCTGCCTTAAGATCACGGGCGCCCGCGCCAACAACCTCAAAAACGTTACCGCCAAGATCGAGTTTGGTACGCTTACGGTTGTTACCGGCGTGTCGGGATCGGGCAAGAGCTCCCTGGTTACCGACACCATTGCGCCTGCGCTTACGAATGCCATTCACCGTTCGACGCGTCCTGTGGGCCCGTACAAAAAGCTCGAGGGTATCGAGTGCATCGATAAGGTGATCGACATTGACCAGTCGCCGATTGGCCGCACGCCGCGTTCCAACCCTGCTACGTACATTGGCCTGTGGGATGATCTTCGCGCACTGTTTGCGAGTACGCCGGAGTCGAAGGCGCGTGGCTACTCGCCGGGACGTTTCTCCTTTAACGTGAGCGGCGGCCGCTGCGAAGCATGCAAGGGCGACGGACAAATTAAGATCGAGATGCACTTCCTTCCCGATATCTATGTCCCCTGTGAGGTCTGCGGCGGCAAACGCTATAACCGCGAGACGCTCGAGGTCACCTACCGTGGTAAGACCATCTCGGACGTGCTCGACATGAGCGTCACCGAGGCACTGGCCTTCTTTGGGAATATCCCGCAGATTAAGCGCAAGCTCCAGACGCTGTACGATGTAGGCTTGGGCTACGTGAGCCTGGGCCAGCCCGCCACGACGCTCTCGGGCGGCGAGGCGCAGCGTGTGAAGCTCGCCAAGGAGCTTCATCGACGCCAGACGGGCAAGACGTTCTATATTTTGGACGAGCCGACGACCGGCCTTCATTTTGAGGACGTCCGCCAGCTGCTCGATGTGCTGCAGCGCTTGGTCGATGCGGGCAACACGGTGCTGGTGATTGAACACAACCTTGATGTCATCAAGGTTGCCGACCGCCTGATTGATATGGGCCCCGAGGGCGGTAACGGCGGCGGAACCGTCGTGGTTTCGGGCACACCGGAGCAGGTTGCGGACTGTCCGCAGAGTTATACGGGCAAGTTTTTGGCGCCGTTGCTCAGGCGTGACCGGGAGCGTCAGGCTCAACTTGATGCTCAATAAATAGGCGATTCAGTTTATGGGCGCCATCGACTCCTTGTGATTCGATGGCGCTTGCTGTGTCGAAGTGACGTATGCAGCCGAATTGGACATATACTTAATCCTTGCGTCCGAATGCGAGGGAAAGGATATGCCATGGCAAAGGCTGTAAAGACGCCAAAAACCAATGCGATGCGCGAGCTGGAAAGCGCCGGCATTTCCTATGTTCTACATACGTACGAAGACGATGGTGATGAGTCGGCGGGCCTGGGGGTCGCGATTTCGGAGCAGCTTGGCGAGGAGCCCGGACAAGGATTTAAGACCTTGGTCTGCGTGACGCCGTCCAACGACCACGTCGTGTGCTGCATCCCTGTTGCCGACGAGCTCGATCTAAAGTCCGCCGCGCGTGCCGCGGGGGAGAAGTCCTTGGCCATGATGCATGTGAAGGATTTGCTTGCGGCGACTGGCTACGTTCGCGGCGGCTGCAGTCCGGTCGGTATGAAAAAACGCTACCGGACGCTCATTGATGAGACATGTGTCCTTTGGGATACCATTTTTATTTCGGGAGGCAAGCGTGGTTATCAGCTTGAGCTTGCACCCGATGATTTAATTGCATTTTGCGGGGCGACGGTCGCCCCGATTACGAGAGAGGACTGAGCGATGCCGCAGGAAGAATTGAAGTGCGGAGCTCATTTTGCAAAAGAATCTGCGCCTCAGACACCCTCATCCGAAGCTTCTTCGTCGCGAGACGACACTGACGACATGGGCTCGTCGGACTACTCCACGGTTGGTCGTTCCGCCGGGCTTATGACCATCCTGACCATCGTGTCTCGCGTCACCGGTTTTATCCGCACGTGGGCAATGGCGGCCGCTATCGGCATGTCGCTGCTCTCGTCTTCCTATCAGGTCGCCAACAACCTGCCCAATATGCTCTACGAACTCGTGATGGGCGGCATGCTCGTGACGGCGTTTTTGCCCGTGTACATGGGCGTGAGGCGTGAGCAGGGTCGCGAGGCCTCTAACGAGTACGTGGGCAACCTGCTCGGTATTCTGCTATTGGTGCTGGGTGGCATTTCGTTGCTGGGGACCGTGTTCGCCCCGGGCTTTATCTGGACGCAATCGTTCCTTTCGGGTGACGGCGGCAGCATGGATACCGCTGCGTTCATGTTCCGTTTCTTTGCCATCCAGATTCTGTTTTATGGTTTGGGCTCGGTGTTTTCGGGCGTCCTCAACGCACACCGCGACTACTTCTGGTCGACGTTTGCCCCGGTCCTCAACAATGTGATCGTCATTGCGAGCTTTATGGGCTTTGCGCCCGTGTCCGCACAGTTTGGCGAACGTGCCGGCATCATCTTGATTGCGGCCGGTACGACCCTCGGTGTCTTTGTTCAGATGGCATGTCAGATCCCCGCGCTTGGCAAGCACGGCGTGCATCCCCATATCCATATCGACTTTAAGGACCCCGCACTGCGCCAGACGATTGCGCTCGGTATCCCGACGCTGCTCGCCACGGTGTGCATGTTTGTCTCGACTTCTATCACCAACGCTGCTGCGCTGGTGGTCCAGCCCGAGACTGGTCCTTCCGTCATCGCCTATGCGCGCCTGTGGTACACGCTGCCCTACGCGCTGATTGCCGCCTCGCTTTCGACGGCGCTCTATACCGAGCTCTCTCACGACGCACAGGAGAAGGATTACGACAGCGTCCGCACGGGCATTTCGCGTGGCGTCGCCCAGATGCTGTTCTTCCTGATTCCATTCGCGCTGTACCTGATTGTCTTCGCGCGTCCGCTCAACATGATCTACTGCGCTGGCAAGTTCGATGAGTCCGGTGTGGCGCTGGTGTCGGAGTTCCTTATCTACCTGGCACTTTCCCTGCCGCTCTACGGCGTGGTCGTGCTGATGCAGAAGAGCTTCTCTGCCTTGCTCGACATGAAGCCCTATAGCCGCTATTGTCTGTATTCCGCCATCGGCCAGGCCGGCTCGGTTCTGCTGTTTGGCGTTGTGCTGGGCTTCGGTATGCCGGCAATCGCGCTTTCGTATGTCGTCGACTACGTGATCTTGGTCGGTTGCTCGCTGTGGTGGCTGCGTCGTCGTCTGCGTGGTCTTCAGGTTAAATCTATCCTGCATGGCGGTTTCTTTGGCCTTTTGCTCGGTGGCCTGGGTGCTGCCGCAGGCGCCGGCGTCATGTGGGCGCTTGAGCACTTTGTCGGGGCACTTGGCGGCTCGATTCTGATTACTCTTGGCTACGTTTGCGTTGCGGGTGTCGTCTCGCTTGCTGTTACCTTTGGCCTTGCCGTCGTCCTTAAGATGCCCGAGGTCTCGGCGCTGATTCGTCGCAAGTAGGTGCGCGTGGCCGGTCACGACAACATTCCAACGCTTGCCGAGCAGGTTTCGCGCGTTCCCACGCAGCCCGGCTGCTACCTTTGGAAAGACGCCAAGGGCGATGTCATCTACGTGGGCAAGGCGAAAAACCTGCGCGCCCGTATGCGTCAGTACGTGACGCTGCAGGACGAGCGCCAGAAGATCCCGCTGATGATGCAGCTGGTGGCGAGCTTTGACTATATCGTGGTGGAGACCGAGCACGAGGCGTTGGTGCTCGAGCGCAATTTGATTGGTCAGTACCATCCGTACTTTAACGTCGACCTCAAGGATGACAAGAGCTACCCCTTTATCGCCATTACAAAGGGCGACCTGTATCCCGCTATCAAATACACGCGTGAGCGTCATAAGCCGGGAACGCGCTATTTTGGACCTTATACCGATAGCCGCGCGGCACGTGAGACGATAGATACGCTGCGCAAGGTTATCCCCATCTGCTCCGCATCCTGTGCGGAGTGGCGTCGTTGTCGCCGTATCGTCGAGTCCCACAAGGGCGAGGAAGACATCGTCAATATGATTTGCGCGCAAAACGGGCGCCCCTGCTTTGACTACCATGTCGGGCGCGGCCCGGGTGCGTGTGTCGGCGCGATTTCCCCGGCAGACTATGCCAAGAACGTCAAGCGTGTCGAGCGCTTTTTGTCGGGCCATCGCAAGGATGTCGTCGATGAGCTGACCTCCGAGATGACGGATGCCGCTGAGGCGCTCGACTTTGAGCGCGCGGCACGCGTCAAACGTCGTTTGGAGGTCATCAGGGGTCTGGACGATCGTCAGCAAGTCGTTTTTCCCTCCAGTGTCGATATAGATGTCATCGGTTTCTATCGCGAGGAGACCATCTCCGCCGCTTGCGTCTTCGTCGTTCGCGAGGGCCGAACAGTTCGCACCTGCGAGTTCATTCTCGACAAGGGTCTTGATGTTGACGAGGAAGAGCTCCAGTCGGGCTTTCTTAAGCGCTATTACGACGAGACGGCTGATATTCCAGCTGAGGTCAACCTTTCCGTCGAGCTTGAGGATGCGGAGGCGCTGGGGGAGTGGCTTGCGGGCAAGCGTGAGCGTTCCTGCCATCTCCATAGGCCGCAGCGTGGCGAAAAGCACCGTCTGCTCGATATGGCATCCAAAAATGCGCGCCATGCCCTCATGCGCTACATGATGCGAACGGGGTACGCTGACGACCGCACCAATCAAGCGCTCCTGGAGCTCGAAAGTGCGTTGGCGCTGCCATCGCCGCCGTTGCGTATCGAGTGCTTCGATATCTCGACGCTGCATGGCACCTTTACGGTCGCCTCGATGGTGGTGTTTACCAACGGGCGCGCCGACAAGAGCCAGTATCGTCGTTTTAAAATCCAGGCCGAATTGGACGAGGCAAACGACTTCGTGTCGATGTCCGAGGTTTTGGGACGACGCTATGCTCCCGAGCGCATGGCCGACGAGCGCTTTGGCTCGCGCCCCGATTTGCTCGTTGTCGATGGCGGTAAGCCGCAATTGACCGCTGCGATCAAGCAACTTGAGGCTCTTGGGCTCGATATACCAGTTTGTGGCTTGGCGAAGGCCGATGAGGAAGTTTTTGTGCCTTGGGACGAGACTCCCGTCGTGCTGCCGACCGGGTCCGCGTCGCTCTATCTAATTAAACAGGTGCGCGATGAATCGCACCGTTTTGCCATCACGTTCCATCGCGAATTGCGCGATAAAGCCATGACGGTTTCGGTACTCGATGACGTTCCAGGCGTGGGACCCACCAGAAAACGTGCCCTTATGCGCCATTTTGGCTCGATGAAGCGTTTGCGCGCGGCGAGCGAGCAAGAGATCGCGGAAGTTCGAGGCATTCCTGCCGATGTCGCCAAAGCGGTTCACGAGGCGCTCGTTGCATGGAATGCCGAGCGCGCCGAGGCGGCGGCAAAGCAATCCGAAAACTAAACACGCCTCTAAACCACTGATATACATGATTGCGTGATTTTCAATCATGTATTTCACGGCGATTACCAGCAGATTTCGGGTTTTATTAACGCTAAAACGTTTGACTAGCCATGGTGAACAACCCTGCTATTCTGCGGGTTGACGAAGACTGATATCTCACCTCGTCGATACATACTGTCTGGCGAATCGTTTGTCAATGAATTCGGTGAACGGTAGTAAATACCGTTCAAGCGTATGTATGTATCGGTCGCCGAGCGCGGCACCTCAGTTGGGTTCGTCGGTAGGTAAGGTATATATCGTCCGCAAGTTGCGCGGGGGCGCGTCTAGGTGCTCCCGGGTAAGATTCTCTATTGATAGGAGAAGACATGGCCATCATCAACAAGGGTATGTCCAGGCGTTCGTTCCTCGGCCTCACCGGCAGCGTCGCTGCTGTCGCAGGGCTTGGTCTCACCGGCTGCGGTGGCAGCTCTAGCGACGAGGGTTCCGCTTCCGGTTCCACCGATTCCGCCAACCGTGGCGGCGGCGTGATCACCGCTGGTTCCGCTTACGCTCCGTCCAGCTTCGATCCCGCCAGCACCGGCTCCGCTGTGGGCCTGGGTGCTAACTGGCACGTCGTCGAGGGCCTCTACGGCATCGATTACCACGACTACAGCACCTTCAACGAGCTCGCCACCGACGATCCCAAGTCTGTGGACGACACCACCTTCGAGGTCACCATCCGCAAGGGCGCCAAGTTCTCCGATGGCACCGAGGTCACCGCTGACGATGTCGTCGCCTCCTACACCGCTTGCGCCGCTTCCGCTACCTATGCTCCGTTCTTCCAGCCCTTCGAGTCCATCGAGGCCAAGGACGCCAGCACCGTGACGGTCAAGACCAAGGTCCCCAACTTCTCCCTGCTCAAGGATCGTCTGGCCATCGTCCGCGTTACCCCGGCCACCCAGACCGAGGAGGATCGCGCCAAGCAGCCGATCGGCTCCGGCCCCTGGATGTACGACTCTATCTCCGATACCGAGATCACCCTGGTTCCCAACCCCGAGTACAACGGTGAGTATGCTGCCGAGGATAAGAAGATCCAGTACAGCATCCTGACCGACCCCACCGCTCGCGTTACCGCTCAGCAGGAGGGCTCCACGCTCGTTATGGAGCTCGTCACCGCTGACGCCGTCGACCAGCTCGAGAGCGCCGGCTGCAAGATCGACAACGTCCAGGGCTTCGGTACCCGCTTCATTATGTTCAACGTTGCCAAGGAGCCTTGGAACAACGTCAAGGTCCGTCAGGCCGTCATGTACGCGCTCGACACCGAGAAGATGGTCAGCAACACCTTCGCCGGCCTTGCCACCGCTGCCAGCTGCTACCTGCCCAAGAGCTTCACCAACTATCATGAGGCTTCCACGGTCTACAAGACCGACGCCAAGAAGGCCAAGAAGCTCATTGAGGAGTCCGGCATCACCCCGGGTGCCATCACCCTGCGCACCACCGACAACGAGCAGATTAAGGGCATGGCCGCCCAGGTCAAGAACGACCTCGACGCTCTCGGCTTCGACGTGACCATCCAGACCGATACCTCGCCGGCCACCTACGCTGCCATCGACGGCGGCGAGGCCTACGATATCCTCCTTGCCCCTGGCGATCCGTCCTGCTTCGGCGCTGATCCCGACCTGCTGCTTAACTGGTGGTACGGTGACAACGTCTGGATGCAGACCCGTTGCCCGTGGAAGGAGTCCGCTGAGTGGGAGAAGCTCCACGGTCTCATGGACGAGGCTCTTGCCGCCGAGGGCGACGAGCAGCAGAAGAAGTGGAACGAGTGCTTCGACATCATCGCCGACAACGCCGTTCTGTACCCCGTTGTCCACGTTAAGACCGTCTCCGCTTCCTGGGACGATCCGTCCACCGCGCCCAACGGCGAGGCCCTCGATGGCTTCAAGGGCATCGGCACGACGAGCATGTCCTTCAGGGGCGTCGCGACCGTCAAGGCCTAAGACTCGCTTGAGTCATATGTAGGGCGTCGGTCGTAAGGCAACGTCCTCATAGTTGAAACAAAGACCCGGGCGACCTCGATGTCGCTCGGGTCTTGTAATGAGTATCCGTACTCATATACCAGTTGGTCCTACCGACAAAAGAAAGGGGAGAGAACGTGAACAACTTGCTACGTTTGATTGGAAGGCGTCTTGTGGCGCTGCCGATCATGGCATTGGGCGTCACCGTCCTGGTGTTCTTCCTTATGTCGTTCTCCAAGACCGACCCCGCCTACACGGCGTTGGGTGACGGTGCCTCGCCCGAGGCGGTTGCCGAGTACCATGAGAAGTATGGTCTGGACGACCCCTGGCCCGTGCGCTACGTGCGCTATATGGGCGATTTGATCCATGGCGACATGGGCACCTATGGTGCTGCTCGCAACTCCGTTGCCAAGCGCATCTCCACGGCCCTGCCCGTCACGATGCAGCTGACCTTCATCGGCCTTGCCATCGGTGCGGTCGTTTCGTTTTTGCTCGGCGTCATCGCGGCACTGTATCGCGACAAATGGCCGGACCAAGTGATCCGCGTCTTTTCCATCGCCGGCCTGGCAACCCCGTCGTTCTGGCTTGCCGTTCTGTTGATCCTGCTGTTCTCTTCTTATCTCAAGGTCCTCCCGGCATCGGGTGCCCTGCCTCACTTCACCACGAATCCGGCTGGTTATCTGGGCCGCATGATTATGCCCGCCATCGCCTTGGCATTTCCGCTGACGGGCCAGATGACTCGTATCGTGCGCACCGCCATGGTCGAGGAACTCGACAAGGACTATGTCCGTATGGCTCGCGGTGCCGGCGTTCCCGAGAAGGTCGTCGTCGGCATCAACGTTCTTCGCAATGCGCTGATCACCCCGGTCACCACCCTCGGTCTTAAGATCGGTTATCTCATGGGCGGCGCCGTCGTCATCGAGGTTATCTTCAACCTCCCCGGCATGGGCACCGCGATTCTGCAGGGCGTTCAGGGCAACGAGGCGAACCTGGTTCAGGGCGTCGTTATCGTCGTTGCTCTTGCCTTCATCATCATCAACATCGTGGTTGACATGCTCTACCTGCTCATCAACCCGCGCATCAGGACGGTGTAGATTATGGTAAAGATTCGAGAGAAGCAAACCGAGCAGCTCGAGAAGGCTGCCTCCAAGGGGCTCAAGCTCGGTGGCTGGAAGAAGATGACGCTGTCTTCTAAGATTGCCGCCGTCGTGCTGGTGCTGGTCGCCCTGACTGCGATTCTGGCGCCCCTTCTTGCCCCCTATAGCCCGGTCGAGATCTTTACGGCTCGCCAGGCTCCCGGCAACGGATTTATCTTCGGTACCGACGATAAGGGTCGCGACATTCTGTCGCGTATGCTCTACGGTGGTCGTTACTCGCTGATTATCGGCTTTGGCGCCACTGCTATGGCTCTGGTCTGCGGCTCGGTCGTGGGCGCCCTTGCAGCGGTTTCGCGCAAGGCCGTCTCCGAGACGATCATGCGTATCTTGGACATCATCATGTCCATCCCGGGCATCGCCCTCGCGGCCGTCTTCGTCTCCATCCTGGGCAACTCCGTGCCGTCGATCATCTTCGCCATCGGCTTTATGTACACTCCGCAGATTGCCCGTATCGTGCGCGCCAACATCGTGTCCGAGTACGGCGAGGACTATGTCCGCGCGGTCATCGTTTCCGGCGCCAAGGCTCCGTGGATTTTGATCAAGCATGTTCTGCGTAACTGCATCGCCCCGATCATGGTCTTCACCGTTACCCTGGTCGCCGACGCCATCATCTTCGAGGCCTCGCTGACCTTCATCGGCGCTGGTATTCAGGAGCCCACCGCTACCTGGGGCAACATCCTCGCCGACGCCCGCGGCGGCGTGCTCGCCGGCCGTTGGTGGCAGGCGCTGTTCCCGGGCCTGGCCATCATGATCACCTGCCTGGCACTCAACATCCTCTCCGAGGGCATTACCGACGCCATGGCCGCTGCTCCCTCCGCCGCCCTGGATCCGACCGATTCCTCCAAGCGTCGCGAGGCCGACCTGCTGGTCTCTGACCCCGTTCGCGCCTACAAGGAGCAGGCCCAGTCCCTCTCCGCTCGCCTTGGCGCCCTGCGCGATGTCGAGCTCAAGCGTGACGATCGCCATGTGCCCGACGAGTCTGTCGAACCGATCCTTTCGGTCCGCGATTTCTGCATCCAGTTTGAGCATCACGGCGATATCAACGTCGTCGACCATGTCAACTTTGACGTCCGTCCTGGTCAGACCATGGGCCTGGTGGGCGAGTCCGGTTGCGGTAAGTCCATCACCACGCTGGCCATCATGGGCCTGACCGACGATGACGAGCACCTTTCCGGCGAGGTCCTCTGGGAGGGCCGCGACCTGCTCAAGATGAGCAAGAAGGAGTGGTTCGGCCTGCGCGGTACCGATATCGCTATGGTCTATCAGG
Source organism: Collinsella sp. AF05-9 (assembly GCF_003465595.1). Lineage (NCBI taxonomy): Bacteria > Bacillati > Actinomycetota > Coriobacteriia > Coriobacteriales > Coriobacteriaceae > Collinsella > Collinsella sp. AF05-9. Next base: position 20,010 of record NZ_QSBB01000021.1, on the reverse strand, counting down.
ACGCCCTGTCCTCGCTCAACCCCTCCATGCTCATCTCTGCCCAGATGAAGCAGCTCACCAAGCGCGGCGGCACCCGCAGCGCCGAGGAACTCCTGGAGCTCGTGGGCCTCGACCCCAAGCGTACGCTCGAGAGCTACCCGCATGAGCTTTCCGGTGGCCAGCGTCAGCGTGTCCTGATCGCTATGGCCCTTACCCGCGACCCCAAGCTGGTCATCTGCGACGAGCCCACGACCGCTCTGGACGTTACCGTCCAGAAGCAGGTCATCAAGCTGCTCAACGACCTTCAGGCCAAGCTCGGCTTTGCCATGATCTTCGTCTCGCATGACCTGGCGCTGGTCGCCGAGGTCGCCCATAACATCACGGTTATGTACGCCGGTCAGGTTATCGAGCAGGCGCCCACCAAGGAGCTGCTCACTAACCCGATCCACGAGTATACCCGCGGTCTTCTGGGCTCCGTTCTGTCCATCGAGAGCGGTTCGGGCCGTCTGCACCAGGTGCCCGGCGCCGTTCCGAGCCCGCGCGATTTCCCCAAGGGCGATCGCTTCGCGCCCCGCTCGAGCCATCCGCGCATTGGCCTGGACACCCGTCCGGTCTTCAAGCGCGTGCCCGGCACCGAGCACTTCTATTCCGAGCTCCCCGACGAGGTGCTCAAGGCAAATGGTTTGACCCCTCACGCGGAGGTGATGTAGATGAGCGAGACCGCAGTCAACGGCGTCGAGCCGATCATCTTCCTTGATGACGTCCACGTCACCTTTAGGACCCGTACCGGCTCGATTCTGCACCCCAACCTGGTTCACGCCGTCCAGGGTGTAACGATTAGGCTCATGCCCGGTCAGACGATCGGCATCGTCGGCGAGTCCGGTTGCGGTAAGTCCACCACCGCCAACGTCATGTGCGGCCTGCAGGCCCCCACGAGCGGCAAGGTCTACTTTAAGGGCAAGGACGTAACCAAGCGTACCGCCGAGGACCGTCGCCACATGGGTCGCGTCATCTCGGTCGTGTTCCAGAACCCGGCCACGGCGCTCAACCCCCGCATGGTCGTTCGCGAGCAGCTGCTCGATCCCATGCGCGTCCACAATCTGGGCACCGAGGCCGAACAGGAGAAGCGCGTCAAGGAACTCCTGGAGCTCACCGGTCTGCCCAGCTCCGCCGCCGAGGTTCTTCCCGGTCAGCTTTCGGGCGGCCAGCGCCAGCGCGTCGCAATTGCCCGTGCCCTGTCGCTGAACCCCGATGCCATCATCGCCGACGAGCCCACCTCGGCTCTGGACGTTTCGGTCCGCGCGCAGATTCTGAACCTGCTGACCGACCTTAAGAAGGAGCTCGGCCTGGCCATGGTGTTCATCAGCCATGACATCCAGACGGTCCGCTATATCTCTGACGACATCATCGTTATGAATGGCGGCAAGATCGTCGAGCAGGGCGAGGCCAAGCAGGTCTTCCAGCACCCCCAGGACCCCTACACCAAGATGCTGCTCGGCGCTGCGCCGTCGCTGCTGCATCCCAAGCTCGGCGAGTAGTCTCGCTTTCCCTCCCGTGCGCCCGGTTCCCTTGCCGGGCGCACCTCCGTTGCGATTTCGAAAGGTTGGGTTCACGAGCCATGCCAAGTGCTCAGGAGCTGCAACAGCAATTTGGTGAATATCGAGGCGCCATGCCCCGTCCATCAGATTTCGATCTCTTTTGGAAGGATCGCATGGCCGAGGCCGACGCCGTCGGGCTTGACTATGCGATCGAGACGGCATCGGTCACCGATGCCGTGACCTGCCAGCTTTTCGACCTCTGGTATACCGGCATGTGTGGCGCTCGCCTGCATGCCAAGTACCTTAAACCCGTCTCGGACGAGCCCGTGCCATTGGTACTTCAGTTCCATGGGTATCCGGGTGCAAGCCGCAGCTGGTTTGAGCAGGCGTCGTTTGCGGGCATGGGCATGGCACTCATCGCCCTCGACTGCCCCGGCCAAGGAGGTCCCTCCGAGGACATTGGTGGATTTGAGGGCACAACGGTCGCGGGCCATATCGTCGCCGGTATCGACGGCGACCCGGCCAACCTCTACTATGTCCGCTTGCACCAAGATATTCGCATCCTGTGCCGCATCGTTCGCGAGCTCGAGGGCATCGATCTTGCCCGTGTGTTTGTGAACGGCGCGTCGCAGGGCGGCGGTTTGGGCATTGCGACCTGTGCACTTAACAGCGAGCTTATCAATCGCGCCGCCATCCTCTATCCCTTCCTGTCGGATTTCCGCCTGGTCTGGGATTTGGATGCCGACGACATTGCCTACGAGGGCCTGCGCTATTGGTCTCGCTGGTTTGACGAGGACTCGACTCGTATCGACGTAGCCTATGCCAAGCTGGCGTACTTCGATTCCAAGAACTTTGCCCCTATGGTCAAATGCCCCGTGCTGTTTGGCACCGGCACAGCCGATACCGTCTGTCCGCCAGCGACGCAGTTTGCGGTCTATAACAACCTGACCTGTGAAAAGCGTCATGAGTTCTTTGAAGGCTTTGGCCACGAGGAGATTCAGGATTTTGACGATCTGATCATTCCGTTTTTCTGCAAGGGAGGGGAGGCTTATGTCTAAGTGCGAGAGCAATGTCAATGAGCTGATTGTCTCCGACCTTGTGGGGATTCCCGGAACGGTCTCGTCAAGGCTCGCTGATTTCCGGGATTGGCGCGGTGATGCTTCTGCGGATGTTTCCGAATTAGAGATAGCCGCTTCGGACCTTGAGGTTTGCGGGCCGAGTATTACGGTGATCGATTTCGCCAATCCGTATGCCCGCTACTCCGAGGTTTCCTTTGAGCTTGGTGGCGATGTGGTCCACGCACGCTTGATTGAGCCTGCCGGTCGCGCCCGAGCATCCGAGCTTGTGCCGCTATGTCTGATGTTTCACGACATCGACCGACCCGTGCGGGGATGGCATCACATGACGAGGTTTGCGGCCATGGGATATGCCGTGCTTGCGCTGGACGATGAGGCGATTGGATCCAGCGAGCTGCAGCAGGGGATTGCCTCTCCTGCTTTTGTCAAGCGCGTCCGTTGGGGTTGCGCGATGGCGAAGGTGGCGCGCAATCTTGATGGCGTGGACCCCGACCGCATCTTTGCATGGGGCGAGGGCCTTGGCGGCGGAGTCGCGCTGGCGGTTTCTGCTCTGGACGAGCGGGGCCTCGCCTGCACGGCGGTTGCCAATCCGCTTCCTGGCGGCCTCGAGGCGCTGTCGTCTCGGGTGCGCGGATCGGTGCTCATGGGCACATCGCTTATGGATACCGTGAGCGATCCCAAGGATCAGTTTGCCGTATTCAACGGTCTTGAGTGTGACCGGAGGCATATCATCTATGCAAAATACGCTCACGAGCGCATCAATGCGTTCGAAAACAAAGTCGTCGACTTTTTTAACCAAACGTTCTACCCGTGTTCTTTGGCCTAGACGGCCTGGACACTGCCAACAAGAGTGGGTGGCATAGGGCCGCCCGCCAGACAACTAAGGAGATTCTTGTGGCAACTCAGAAATTCACCGGCGTTATCCCTCCCGTCGTTGTTCCCGATACCGAAGACCACCAGCTCGATGTTGCCTCCTTTGAGCGCAGCATCAACCGCATGATCGATGCCGGCGTCGATGGCTTGTTCTTCCTGGGCTCTTCGGGCGAGGTCGTTTTCTCCACCGATGAGCGTCGTCGCCAGATCATCGCCGAGGCCGTTCGTATCGTCGACCACCGCGTGCCCGTCCTGGTCGGCATCATCGATACCGAGACCGAGCGCATGATCGAGCACGGTAAGGTCGCTCAGGAGCTGGGCGCCGATGCGCTTGTCGCCACCTGCCCGTTCTATGCCCTGCAGGGCATGACCGAGGTCGAGGAGCACTTCCGCATCCTGCACGAGGAGCTCGACCTGCCCATCTTTGCCTATGACATTCCCGTCTGCGTTCACACCAAGCTCCCCTGGAAGCTCCTTGCCAAGCTCGGCGCCGAGGGCGTCCTTGCTGGCGTCAAGGATTCCTCGGGTGATGACATCTCGTTCCGCTACCTCGTTCAGGAGAACGAGAAGAACGGTCATCCGATGAGTATCCTCACCGGTCACGAGGTTGTCGTCGACGGCGCTTACCTCGGTGGCGCCGACGGTTCTGTCCCGGGCCTTGCCAACGTTGAGCCCGAGGGCTACGTGCGCCAGTGGAAGGCCGCTCAGGCCGGTGACTGGGCTACCGTCAAGGCCGAGCAGGATCGCCTCAACGAGATCTCCCACATCTGGGATGTCACCTCGGGCGTCCAGGGCTATGCCGGTGGCGTCGGCGCCTTCAAGACCGCTATGAACCTCATGGGCATCTTCGACAGCCCGACCATGCCGCGCCCGGTGAAGGCCATGACTGGCGAGAACGTCGAGGCGATTAGGAAGGTCCTTCAGGACAACGGTCTCCTGTAAAGCTTCCCCAGGCACCCGATCTTGGGGCTCAAGTGGTCGGGCGTGACCCATTAGGTCAACGCCCGACCACTTTCACCCCAACCTCGGGCACCTGGGAAACCTTTATCAACCTGTGGCGATAATTCTGCCCTCATTTCCTGTAGTTGTTTTTATCTCCTAAGGAGAGCGACATGGAGAACAAGTACGTTTGCTCCGTCGATATCGGTGGCACCAAGATTGCGACTGCCATTATGGAGTATCCGGCTGATGGCGGCGTGCCCCATCCGGTCTTTGAAGCTGAGGTTCCCACCGAGGCCCAAGAGGGCGGCGAGGCCGTCTTCCAGCGTATCGAGGCATCCATCAAGGCTGCTCTCGAGGCGAATCCCGATGTCGAGGTCCTTGGCGTCGGTATCGGTGCCGCTGGCGTCGTCGATCCCAAGACGGGCGCCATCGCGTATGCCAATGAGATCATGCCCGGCTGGTCCGGCGTTCAGTTGGGGCCGCGTCTGCGCGAGGATCTCGGTCTTCCCGTTGCCGTTGTAGGCGACGTGCAGGCTCATGCTCTGGGCGAGGCCCACTGGGGCGTCGGCAAGGGCAAGTTCTCCGTCTTGTGTCTTGGCATCGGTACGGGTATCGGCGGCGCATATGTCGAGAACGGCCGCGTGATGCAAGGCTTCCACGGTGCTGCCGGCCATATGGGCCACATCGAGTGCTCGGCTGCCGCCGGCATTCCCTGCGCCTGCGGGCGTTCCGGCCATCTGGAGTCGGTTGCTTCGGGCACTTCCATTGGTCGAATGTACGATGAGCGTTTTGGCCGCGTCGACCCCAGCCGTCCTTCGGTCGGTCGCGATGTGAACGACCTGTGTCGTGCTGGCGACGCAAAGGCGACCGAGGTCATCCATGACGCCGGCTTTGCGCTGGGCGCCAGCTTGGGCTCGCTTGCCAATATTCTGGATCCAGAGGTCATCGTGCTTTCGGGCGGCGTAATTCATCAGGGTCCCGATTGGCGTTCGCAGACGTGGAAGGACTCGGTGCACGAGGGCTATGCCAGCCAGGCGCTCGACCCGCTTCAGGACACGCCGATCCTCATCGGTTCTCTGGAGGGCGACGCGCCGCTTATCGGTGCCGCCGAACACCTTCTTGCGTCGTTGAAGTAAACATAACTACCAAGTGCGCCTTCTGAGGTGCCGCAGATTGACGTGAAAGAGGAGCGAAGCGTACTTCGGTACGCGAGCGACGGTTTGAACGTCAAGGTGCGGTGTCTCAGAAGGCTGTTTTGAGAAAGGTTGAGTCGCACATGACCGTTGATCCTTTGATTCAATCCCTGAAGGGAAAGCTCGTCGTGAGCGTTCAGGCGTATATGGGCGAGCCGCTTCGTACGCCCGAGACCATGGCTCAAATGTCTCGCGCTTGCGAACTCGGCGGCGCCGCCGCCATTCGCTGCCAGGGCCTTGCCGACATTGCCGCCATTAAGGGTCGCTGTGAGGTTCCTGTTATTGGCCTATGGAAGGATGGACACGAGGGCGTTTACATCACGCCGACGCTGCGTCACGCCCGCGCCTGCGTTGCTGCTGGTGCCGATATCGTGGCGATCGATGCCACCGATCGTCCGCGCCCCGATGGCAAGACGGTCGAGGATACCTTCCGTCCGCTGCACGAGGAGGGTGTGCTCCTGATGGCGGATTGTGCCACCATCGAGGACATTCGCCGTGCGGTTGATATGGGCTTCGACCTGGTATCTACCACGCTCTCTCACGGTGTCGCCGCCATCGACTGCACCATGGCCGATGGCCCCGACCTGCCGCTCCTGCGTCAGGCGACCGAGGAATTCCCCGGCCTTCCCATCATTTGCGAGGGTCGCGTGCATACGCCCGAGGAGGCTCGCGCCGCGATCGATGCTGGCGCCTGGGCCGTTGTCGTCGGCACCGCCATCACGCACCCCACGAGTATTACAAGTTGGTTCAAGGCTGCGCTTGAGGCGTAAGACAGGCCTCGTATCCGCTCGGGGCGGTATACTCAATAAAGGCAATTGACCGCGCGGGATCCGGGTTGCTGGGTCCCGTGCTTGTTTTCGGGAGGCAGCACATGCAAAAGGGAGATGCCATGGATGCGGCGGAGCGCTCGGAGCGCATCCCCGATATCGTCATCATCACCGGAATGTCCGGATCGGGCCGCACGCAGGCCATGCACGTGTTCGAGGACATGGGCTATTTTTGCATCGATAACCTGCCTCCGCGTCTGATCGCCCAGCTTGCCGAGCTCGTCGGCATTAATACGGGCGTGGGCAGGCATCTCGCCGTCACCTGCGATTTGCGTAGCCAGGGCTTGTTCGATGAGCTGCTCGATGCGGTCGCCGCGCTCGAAGAGCGCGAGATGAGCTGCGACATCGTGTTCCTGGAGGCTTCTGACGAGGTACTGATTCGTCGCTACAGCGAAAATCGCCGCCGTCATCCCATTGCCAAGCCGGGGGAGACTACGGCCGATGCGATTCAGCGCGAGCGCCTGCAGCTGCAGGGTGTGCGCGATCGAGCCGATATGATTATCGACACGAGCCGCCTACGCACCTCTGCGCTGCGCAACAAATTGCGCATGGCGTTCTCCGAGTTGTCCGACCAGCAGCTCATGGACGTTCACGTGTTCTCGTTTGGCTTTAAGCACGGTATGCCCGTCGAGGCGGACATTATGATCGACGTTCGCTTCCTGCCCAATCCGTTCTACGATCCCGAGATGCGCACCATGACCGGTCTCGATAAAAAGGTCTCCGACTTTGTTCTGGACCATCCCAAGACCCAGGAGTTCTGGAAGGCCTGGACGCAGCTGCTCGATACGGTGATGCCGGGCTATATCGCGGAGGGTAAGCCGCAGCTTTCTATCGCCATCGGCTGCACGGGCGGACAGCACCGTAGCGTCGCCATCGCCGAGGCCACGGCCCGTTACCTGGAAGGCGCCCAGTATCACGTGAGCATCTCCCACCGCGACCTGTCGCGCGCCAACACGAAGGCATAGGCCTGCATGTCGTTTACCGCCGAGGTGCGTGACGAGCTTGCGCGCTGCGAACCCGAATGTGAATACTGCGATTTGTCGACGCTTGCCGCCCTGACGCGTGTGAGCGGTACGCTTTCGTTGGCCGGCTCCGGGCGGTATCGTTTGACGGTCGCGACCGAGACGGGAGCCGTCGCGCGCACGATGATCACGCTGACGCATCGCATTCTTAAGCTCAAAACGGAATTCACCGTTCGTAAATCGGTCTTGCATAAGGTCCGTAACTATCTCATTACCCTGCCCGATCAACCCGACCTGGACAAGGCTCTGGTGCTGCTGGGCATTCTAGACCGCAGGGGAGGGCTCGTCGCTGGTGTTCCCCGACACATCGTTGCCCGTCCCTGCTGCAGGCTTGCCTACATCCGCGGCGCGCTCATCGCGGGCGGCTTCGTGGCCGATCCACGCGGCGATTTTCATTTGGAGATCGCGGTGCAGGGCGAGCAATATGCTAAGGGGCTTTGCGACCTGTTGGGGCAGATTGGGGTCCATGCTCGTGTTAATGCACGGCGGGGGTCATATGCCGTGTACATTAAGAGCGCCGAGGAAATCGAGCATCTATTAAAGCTGATTGGTGCCAAGCGCAGCGTTGCCGAGATTGAGGAGGCGCGCGCGGTCAAGTTGGTTAAGAACGATGTGAACCGTCGCGTGAACGCCGAGCTCGCCAACCAGACCAGAAGCGCCGGTGCTGCCCAACATCAGCTTGCGCTTATCGATGAGCTCGAGCAGCGCGGCCTTCGCGATGCGCTTCCGGATGCCTTGGCGGTCTTTTGCGACCTGCGCGAGCGCTATCCCGATCTGTCGCTGCGTGATTTAGGTGAGATGGCTGACCCTCCCTTGTCGAAGTCGGCCCTCTACCATCGAGTTTTGAGGCTTGAAAAGCTCATTGAAGCAAACCGGTAGTTTAAAGTATCGACTTATATACGGATTTAGCTGCTATTTTATTCTTTAAAACGTTTTAACGTAAATTTGATTTTCAATTTCGACTATTCTCGTGAAATTCAAGTCAAAAAAAAGGTATATTAGGCGAGTGGTTAGTTTGTGGGCCTCAACGGCGGGCGCTGTAGCTTGCGGGGGCCTTACGAAAGGAGACACAATGGCAGTAAAGGTTGCTATTAACGGCTTCGGTCGCATCGGTCGTCTGGCTTTCCGTCAGATGTTCGGTCATGAGGGCTCCGAGATCGTCGCTATCAACGACCTCACCTCTCCCGATATGCTCGCTTACCTGCTGAAGTACGACTCCACGCAGGGCAACTACGCTCGCGATCACGAGGTCGTTGCTGGCGAGGATTCCATCACCGTTGACGGCAAGGAGATCAAGATCTACAAGGAGGCCGACGCCAACAACCTGCCTTGGGGCGACCTCGACGTCGACGTCGTTCTCGAGTGCACCGGCTTCTACACCAGCAAGGCTAAGGCTCAGGCCCACATCAACGCTGGCGCCAAGAAGGTCGTCATCTCCGCTCCGGCCGGCAGCGATCTGCCCACCATCGTGTACAACGTCAACCACGAGACGCTGACCGCTGAGGACAACATCATCTCTGCTGCTTCCTGCACCACCAACTGCCTCGCCCCGATGGCCAAGGGTCTGAACGACTTCGCTCCCATCGTGTCCGGCATCATGACCACCATTCACGCCTGGACTGGCGACCAGATGCCGCTCGACGGCCCGCAGCGCAAGGGCAACAAGCGTCGTAGCCGCGCCTGCGCCGTCAACATCGTCCCCAACACCACCGGTGCTGCCAAGGCTATCGGCCTGGTTCTCCCCGAGCTCAACGGTAAGCTCATCGGTGCCGCCCAGCGCGTCCCGACGCCGACCGGCTCCATCACCAACCTCTACGCTGTCGTTGACAAGAAGGTCACCGTCGACGAGGTCAACGCCGCTATGAAGGCCTACGCTGCCACCATCTCCGAGACCTTCGGTTACAACGAGGACGACATCGTCTCCACCGACATCATCGGCGAGACCCACGGCTCCATCTTCGACGCCACTCAGACCATGTGCTCTGATCTCGGCAACGGCCAGACCCTCGTTCAGGTCACCTCTTGGTACGACAACGAGAACTCTTACACCTCTCAGATGGTCCGCACCATCAAGTACTTCGAGAAGTTCGTTGCTTAATTTAGCTTTTAGCGAATAGCTCGTTGAGCGTCTAAAGAAGGGCGCGGCCTTATAGGGCTTACACCCTAGGGTCGCGCCCTTTTTATAGGAAATCGTCTGCCGTAATGGGAGGCAGACACGTACGAAAGGTAGAAGCAAACATGGCCTTTACCAAGAAGACCGTCCGCGACATCGATGTCGACGGCAAGCGCGTTCTCGTCCGCGTTGACTTCAACGTGCCTATCAAGGATGGCGTCGTTGGCGACACCACCCGCATCAAGGCTGCCCTGCCCACCATCAACTACCTCGTTGAGCACAACGCTCGCGTCATTCTCATGAGCCACCTCGGCCGTCCCGAGGGCACCGGCTTCCAGCCTGAGCTCTCCCTTGAGCCTGTCGCCAAGAAGCTCGCTGAGCTCTCTGGTCTCGATGTTGCCTTTGTCGCCGACACCTACGGCGAGAAGGCTGCTGAGGCTGTCGCCGCCGTCGAGCCGGGCAAGGTCCTCGTTCTCGAGAACGTCCGTTTCGACAAGCGTGAGAAGAAGAACGATCCCGAGATCGCCAAGAAGCTCGCTTCCTATGGTGACGTCTTCGTTCTCGATGCCTTCGGCACCGCTCACCGCGCCCAGGGTTCCGTCGTGGGCCCCGCCGCTTACCTGCCTGCCGTCGCCGGCTTCCTGCTCGAGAAGGAGGTCGACACGCTGACCGGCATCTTCGCCGAGCCCGAGCGCCCCTTCGTCGCTATCGTCGGCGGTTCCAAGGTTTCCTCCAAGATCGGCGTTCTCGATCACCTCATCGACTCCGCTGACACCCTGATCATCGGTGGCGGCATGGCCTACACCTTCTTCCTGGCTCAGGGCCTGACCGTCGGTCAGTCCCTCAAGGAAGAGGACTGGGTCGAGCGCGCCGGCGAGATGCTCAAGAAGGCCGAGGAGAAGGGCGTCAAGATCCTGCTCCCCATCGACAACCGCGTTGCCGATCACTTTGGCGAGGACGCTGTCCCCGAGGTTGTCGCTTCCGACGCTATCCCCGACGATCGTGAGGGCATGGACATCGGCCCCAAGACCGAGGAGCTCTACGCCGAGGCCGTCAAGGGCGCCAAGACCGTGTTCTGGAACGGCCCCATGGGCGTCTTCGAGTTCGACAACTTCGCTCACGGCACCCAGGCTATCGCCGAGGCCGTCGCCGAGGCCGACTGCACCTCGATCATCGGCGGTGGTGACTCTGTCGCGGCTGTCAACAAGTTCAACCTGGCCGACAAGATGAGCTGGATCTCCACCGGTGGTGGCGCTTCCATGGAGCTCGTCGAGGGTAAGGCCCTGCCCGGAGTGGAGGCGCTTCTCGATGCCTAATCGCACCCTTCTTATCGCTGGTAACTGGAAGATGAACAACGACGTCGCCGAGGCCGCCAAGCTCGCCGACGAGCTGGCTCAGGCTCTGCCCGAGGTTCCGGCTGGCGTCGAGGTGCTCGTCTGCCCTCCGACCATTGACATCACCACGGTTCATGACCGCATTCAGGCTGCCCCCATCGCCCTCGGTGCACAGAACGTGTACTGGGAGGCCAAGGGTGCCTTCACCGGTGAGTCCTCTTGCGACATGCTCAAGTCCGCTGGCTGCACCTACTGCATCATCGGTCACTCCGAGCGTCGCGACTACTTCCACGAGACCGACGAGGACCAGAACAAGAAGGCCAAGGCCCTCGTTGCCGCCGGTCTTGTTCCCGTCTTCTGCTGCGGCGAGTCCCTCGAGGTCCGCGAGGCTGGCACCTATGTCGAGCACGTCGTGAACCAGGTCAAAGCTGGCCTTGCTGGTCTTGAGATCACCTGCCCCAAGCAGGTCGTCGTCGCCTACGAGCCCATCTGGGCCATCGGCACCGGCAAGACCGCTACCGCCGAGGACGCTCAGGAGGTCTGCGGCGCTATCCGTGAGACCCTCAAGGAGATGTTTGGCGAGGAGCTCGCCGACGGTATCCGCGTCCTGTACGGTGGTTCCGCTAAGCCCGGCAACATTGCCGAGCTCGTCGCCAAGCCCGACGTTGACGGCGCCCTCGTGGGCGGCGCTTCGCTCAAGGCTGCCGACTTCGCCTCTATGGTCGTCAAGGCAGGCGAGTAGGACATATGGCACAGCGTCATCTTCCTGCACTCCTGATCATCATGGATGGCTGCGGCCTTGCTCCGGCTGATGGCGAGAACGCCGTCGCCGCTGCCAAGACGCCCTTCCTTGATAGCCTGTACGAGAAGTATCCTCACACCACGCTCGGTGCTTCGGGCGAGGACGTGGGCCTTCCCGACGGCCAGATGGGCAACTCCGAGGTGGGTCACCTCAACATCGGTGCCGGCCGCATCGTGTTCCAGGAGCTTTCGCGCATCAACAACGCCATCAAGGACGGCTCCATCGCCAAGAACGAGGTCTTCGTCAAGGCTATGGACGACGTCAAGGCTGACGGCAAGACTCTCCACCTTATGGGCCTTATGAGCCCTGGCGGTGTTCATTCTCACATGAACCACGTCGAGGCTCTGGTCAAGATGGCTGCCCAGCATGGCGTCAAGACCGTTCGCGTCCACGCCTTCATGGATGGCCGCGACGTCGACCCGCAGTCCGGTGCCGGCTACATGAGCGAGTTCTGCGCTTTTCTGGCTAAGATCTCCGAGGAGACCGGTTGCGACGCTCGCGTTGCCACCGTTTCGGGCCGCTATTGGGCCATGGACCGCGACAACCGCTGGGAGCGCATCCAGCGTGCCTACGACGTCATGGTCAACGCGTCCGATGCCGATACCGACCCCGTTGCCGGTATCAAGGCCTACTACGAGAAGGATCCGCGCGGCGACGAGTTCGTCGAGCCCTTTGCTGCCCACAACGAGGGCATTCACGAGGGCGACGCGGCCATCTTCTTCAACTTCCGTCCCGACCGCGCTCGTCAGATGACTCGCGTGTTCACGGACAAGGAGTTCGACGGCTTTGAGCGCGAGCAGATTAAGCTTTCGCACTTTGTGACGATGACCGAGTACGATCCGACGTTTGACGTCGAGGTCGCCTTCCCCAAGACGTTCCCCGAGAACGTTCTGGCCGACGTTATCGCCGCCAATGGCCTGAAGCAGCTGCACACCGCCGAGACCGAGAAGTACGCCCATGTGACGTTCTTCCTCAACGGCGGCATCGAGGAGCCCAAGGAGGGCGAGGAGCGCGTGCTCGTCGCTTCCCCCAAGGTTGCTACCTACGATCTGCAGCCCGAGATGAGCGCTCCCGAGGTTACCGAGAAGCTCGTCGCCGCTATTAACGAGGATCGCGCTGATTTCTACATCGTGAACTTCGCGAACTGCGACATGGTTGGCCACACCGGTGTCTTCGACGCCGCCGTTAAGGCCGTCGAGGCTGTTGACGATGCTCTGTCCAAGGTTGTCCCGGCGATTCTCGCCAAGGGCGGCTTTGCGCTGATTACCGCCGACCATGGCAACGCCGATCACATGTTTGACGTTGCTTCCGACGGTTCCAAGCATCCGTTTACGGCTCACACCACCAACCGCGTGCCGTTCATCATCGTTGATGATAAGGCCAAGCTCACCGGTATCGAGGACGGCCGTCTTTCCGATATCGCTCCGACCATGCTCACCATGGCTGGTATTGAGCCTTCCGCCGAGATGACGGGTCGCGTGCTCGCCACCGAGGCCTAATAGAAAACAAATACCGTTTTCTAGTAAGGGGGTTGTCCACAACCGGACGACCCCCTTTTTGGTATTTCTGCCATTTCTACCCCGTCCCTAAATGGCAGGTGGGGGAGTGTTGAAGGTTGTGGTACAGTACTGGAGTTTGAATTGTTCTATTAAGGAGCTTATCTATGGGTCCGTTCCAGATTCTTCTGTTTGTCGTTTGGGCTGTTTCTGCCGTGGCGCTGACGATTCTCGTTCTGATGCATTCCGGTAAGGGCACCGGCGTTTCGGATATGATCGCTAGCTCGCTGTATAACTCCAGCTCTGCCACGGGCGTCATGGAGCAGAACCTCGATCGCCTGACGGTAATTATGGCCGTCGTTTTTGCTGTGTGTGTCGTTCTGTGCATGTTCTTCTTCCCGCAGGGCATCGTCGGCTACTAAGCATCGGCGTATATACGTTTGTAAAGGGTCCCGCATGTGCGGGGCCCTTTTTGTTTACAGACTTGTAATAGAGTCAAAATATCCCCACATACTTCGCCTAACTAAAGAAATTCTCGACCGTTAACCGGAATTAGCGCCATATTGTGCATAAAATGCGCTACTGTATTGCGAAACGTTGGTCCGCACTGCATAACCAGCCATAACGGCGGACCGCGTTTGAATGGTTCGATCGGGCTGTCTTGACGTTGCCCGGCCGAATTCACTTTGTCCTATCTCATAAGGAGGATGGCATGGCTGATTCTATGTTCCACCAGCCCGTTATGGGTCGTCGCGCCTTTGTTGGCGGCACCCTCGCTGCGAGCTCCATGGCTTTTCTTGCCGCATGCGGCAAGAAGGGCGGCGACGCTTCCGGTTCTGAGTCCGGTTCGACGCTGAACTTCTACATCAACAACCCGGTCTGCATCGACCCCTACAACGTCCAGGAGGATCAGGGCACTCAGGTCGAGTACCAGCTCTTCGACGCTCTGACGGAGTACGATAACGAGAAGGGCGAGATCGTTCCGCTGGCTTGCGAGTCCTTTGAGGCTAACGACGACGCCACCGAGTTCACCTTCAAGATCAAGAAGGCCAAGTTCCACAACGGTGACGACGTTACCTCCAAGTCCTTCAAGCTCGGCTGGGAGCGCCTGGTCAACACTAAGTCGGCCATCGCTACCGAGTATGGTCCTTCCGAGGTCTCCTACCACCTTTCCATGGTCGAGGGCTATGACGATCTGCTTGCCGGTAATGCTACCGAGCTGTCCGGCGTTACCTGCCCGGATGACGAGACCCTCGTCGTCAAGCTGACTTCCGCCTACGCCGACTTCCCCTTCGTCGCCTCTCACCCGGCTCTGTCCCCGGTTCCCGAGTGCGCCGAGACCGATGTCAAGAGCTTCTATCTTGCCCCGGTCGGCAACGGCCCGTTCATGATGGACGGTAAGTGGGAGGATGGTCAGGAGATCAACCTCAAGAAGTTCGACGATTATTATGGCGACAAGGCCAAGATCGACGCCATCCACTTCCAGGTCATCAAGGACGTGGAGACCGCTTACAAGGAGTTCCAGGCCGGTAACCTTGATGTCTGCGACGTTCCCGTTGCTCAGATCGACGCCGCCAAGAAGGACCGCGGCGAGTCCAAGGATGGCTACACCATGAGTGATGGTGCGCGCATGCTGCTCGGTTCCGAGCCTTCCACGTACTATCTGACGTGCAACACCACGGCCGAGCCGTTCAACAACGCTGACCTGCGTAGGGGCATCTCCCTGGCTATCAACCGTGAGGCCATCTGCAAGACCATCTTCAAGGGCACCCGTACCCCCGCTGACGGCATCGTTCCTCCGGGAATCGCCGGCTACAAGGAGGGCGCATGGGAGTTCTGCGCCTACGACGTCGACAAGGCTAACGAGTACCTCGACAAGGTCGCTCCCGCTGGCGCTAACGGCGATCGTGGCATCAATGTGACCCTGTCCTACAACCAGGACGGCGGCCACAAGGAGATCATGGAGTCCATCATCGGCGACCTCGCCAAGGTGGGCGTCACCGCCGTCTCCGATACCCCTGAGTGGTCTGCCCTGCTCGAGCAGTATCAGAACTTCAACTATCAGTTCGGCCGTCTGGGCTGGATCGCCGATTACCCGATCATGGACAACTTCCTGTATCCGCTGTTCCACTCCGACTCCCTGGGTGGCGACAACCGCTCCGGTTACAGCAACCCCGACTTTGACGCCAAGGTTGACGAGGCCCGTGCCACGGTTGACGACGACGAGCGTATCGCCAAGATGCAGGAGGCCGACGCCATGGTCGCCGCCGACTGCCCGGTCATCCCGGTGATGTTCTACACGCACACCATCGCTGGCTCCGACCGCGTCAAGTACCTCTACGTTGATCCGCAGAAGCACGCCGATCTGGGTACCGCTGAGCTCGCCTAAGAGTTTTGCAGCTTCCGTGAGGGTCAAGTATTTACGTAGACCTCATGGGAAACATACAGTTCCCCCTAACCTGGGGTAAACTGGCTGATGGTAATTTTGGGATGCCGGTCTGGCGATCGGCATCCCATTTAGGTTAATCCCTAGATAGGGGAGTGGTATGGGTAAGTACATCGTTAAACGTGTGCTTCAGTTCATCCCGGTGTTTTTGGGCGTCACGCTGATTCTGTTCGCCCTCCAGAATATCGTGCCGGGAGATCCGATCAAGTTGATCGGTGGAGACAAGGCTCTGTCCCCCGAGGTAGAGCTTCAGCTTCGCGTACGCTATCACCTGGTCCAGACGGACGAGGACGGTAACGCGATCCTTGACGAGAACGGCGATCCCGTTCAGACGTCGCTTGTAGACCGTTATCTGTATTACATGAACGGTCTGCTTCATGGCGATCTGGGTAATTCGTACCAGCGCAAGCTGCCGGTTACGGAAATCTTTGCCCAGAAGTATCCGTATACGGTCAAACTCGCCGCGTGCGCCATCGTGCTCGAGGCGATCATGGGTATCGGTGCGGGTATCATTTCGGCGGTAAAGCGTTATTCCTTCTGGGATATTTTGGTAACGCTCACCACGTCGATCCTCGTTGCCGTTCCCGCCTTCTGGCTCGGCATGCTGCTGCAGCTGTTCTTCGGCGTCATCCTTAAGGATCTCACCGGCGGCGCATTCTCCATGCCGATTTCGGGTGCCGGCGGTTCCAGCTCTCAGTATCAGGATTGGATGCACTATGTGCTTCCGACCATTACGCTGGCTTCGGTTTCGACCGCTTATGCTGCCCGCATTATGCGTTCACAGCTGCTTGACGTCATGAACCAAGATTACATCCGTACGGCAAAGGCCAAGGGTCTCTCCAATCGCGCGATCATCATCAAGCATGCGCTTAAGAATGCACTCATCCCCGTCGTTACCTATATTGGTGTCGACTTTGGCGGCATGCTTTCGGGTGCCATCCTGACCGAAACGGTCTTTAACTGGCCCGGTATCGGCTATGAGGTCTATCGCGCCATTAGCATGCGTGACTGGCCCATCGTTATGGGCGGCGTTACGCTCATCGTCGTCGTCGTCATGGTGATCAACCTGCTCGTCGACATTAGCTATGCATTCCTCGACCCGCGCATCCGCCTTGGCGGTCCGTCGGATAAGGCCTAAGGGAGGTACGTCTCATGCAGGAAACTGATTCTCAGTCTCAGGAGCAGGCTACCGCCACCAAGGCCGCATCTGCTCCCGCCAAGTCCCGCACGCTGTGGGGCGACGCTTTTAAGCGTCTTCGCAAGAACAAGCTCGCCGTTATCGGTGTCTGCTGGATCATCGTCGTCGTTTTGGTTGCCCTGACCGCAGATCTGTGGGCTAAGCCCTGGCTCGGTTCGCCGACGGCTTCCGACTCGACCACCATGGCCGAGACGTCGCTGCTGGCTCCGTGTGCCGAGCACCCGTTTGGCACCGACGCCCTTGGCCGCGACATTCTCGTTCGTGTTATCTACGGTGCACGTGTTTCGCTTTCCGTCGGTATTATGGCCACCGCCATCTCCACGGTGATCGGTCTGGTCATGGGCGCCCTTGCCGGTTTCTATGGCGGCATCTGGGATACGATTATCATGCGCTGCGCGGACATCTTCCTGGCGTTCCCGTACGTGCTGTTCGTCGTCGCCATGATCGCCGTTATCGGCCGTGGCCTTCAGAACGTCTTTATCGCCATCGGTATTCTCGGCTGGCCTTCGATTGCGCGCGTCTTTAGATCCGCGATCCTCACGGTCAAAGAGAACGACTATGTTGACGCCGCCCGCGCCATGGGTGCATCCGATGCCCGTATCGTTATGCGCCATATCTTCCCGAACTCCGTTGCTTCCATCGTGGTCTACGCGACCATGAACATCGGCGGCGCTATTCTGACCGAGTCC
Organism: Collinsella sp. AF05-9; assembly: GCF_003465595.1. Lineage (NCBI taxonomy): Bacteria > Bacillati > Actinomycetota > Coriobacteriia > Coriobacteriales > Coriobacteriaceae > Collinsella > Collinsella sp. AF05-9. The sequence continues at coordinate 2,482 of NZ_QSBB01000021.1, read as the reverse complement.
GCTCTGTCCTTCCTCGGCATGGGCGTTATTCCGCCTACGCCTTCGTGGGGCTCCATGATTCAGGACGGTCAGCAGTATCTTCTGACTGCTCCCTGGATGATGATCATGCCCGGTCTGGCAATTCTCTCGACGGTGCTCGCCTTCACCCTGCTGGGTGACGGTTTGCGCGACGCCCTCGACGTCAAGATGAAGGACGCATAAGGATGAAGAAGAACAAGAACTATGTGGACCTGAAGGACCAGCCGGTTCCCGAGGGCCAGCATCTGCTCGAGGTCGATGACCTTAAGATGTATTTCCACACCGAAGATGGCGTTGTTCGCGCTGTCGACGGTGTCTCCTACACGCTCGATCGCGGCGAGACCCTCGGTGTCGTCGGTGAGTCCGGCTCCGGTAAGTCTGTGACCGCCATGACCATCATGGGTCTTATCTCGATGCCTCCGGGAAAGATTGAGGGCGGCGACGTTCGCTATCGCGGCCGTTCTATCCTCGAGATGACCGAGGAAGAGATGCAGCACATTCGCGGTAACGACATCGCGATGATCTTCCAGGATCCTATGACCTCCTTGAACCCGGTCTATAAGATCGGCAAGCAGGTGGGCGAGGGCCTTCGTCTGCACCGCGGCTACTCCAAGCAGGAGGCGCTCAAGCGCGCTACCGAGCTTTTGGACCTCGTGGGTATCCCCGAGCCCGAGAAGCGCGTCAATGAGTATCCGCACCAGTTCTCCGGCGGTATGCGTCAGCGTGTCATGATCGCTATGGCTCTTGCCTGCGATCCCGATATCCTGATTGCCGACGAGCCCACGACGGCTCTGGATGTTACCATTCAGGCTCAGATTATCGAGCTCATGCAGGAGATGCAGGAGAAGAACGGCAACGCCATTATTATGATTACCCATGACCTGGGCGTCGTCGCCGATATGGCCGATAAGATTATGGTTATGTACGCCGGCCGTCCCGTCGAGTTCGGTACTGCTGAGGAAATCTTCTACGAGAGCCGCCATCCCTACACCTGGGGTCTTATTCGCTCCATCCCGGAGCAGGCCATCGATGAGAAGAAGCCGCTGACGCCGATTCACGGCAACCCGCCTTCGCTCATGAACCTGCCCGAGGGCTGCGTCTTCTCTCCTCGCTGCCCCTATGCGACCGACAAGTGCCGCAAGCAGCGCCCCGAGCGCGTTGTCACCGAGTCCGGCCACTATTCTGCGTGCCATTATTCCGGTGACCCCGAGTTCCTCAAGAACGCCCCTGAGACGTCCCGCACGCGCAAGGATTCCAAGAAGGGAGGCGAGGCGTAAATGGCAGACAATAACGAGCGCACTCCGCTGCTGAAGGTCGAGCATCTTTCTAAGGAGTTCCCCGCAGAGTCCGGCATGTTCGCCAAGCGTTTTTCCAAGCGCGTCGTCTCTGCTGTGAATGACATTTCGTTCGAGATTTATCCGGGCGAGACCTTTGGCCTGGTCGGCGAGTCTGGTTGCGGTAAGTCCACCACGGGCCGCACCATCATGCGCCTGACCAAGCCGACGGCAGGTAAGGTGTTCTTCCAGGGCAAAGACGTTGCCGAGATGAGCAAGCATGAGATCAAGGACATGCGTCGTGAGATGCAGTTCATCTTCCAGGACCCCTATGCTTCGCTCAATCCTCGTATGACCATCGGCGAGATCGTCTCCGAGCCCATGACTATTCATGGCGTGGGCACCAAGGAGGAGCGCATTGAGCGTGTCCGTGAGCTGCTGGACGTCGTCGGCCTCAACCCCGAGCACATCAACCGCTATCCGCACGAGTTCTCGGGCGGTCAGCGTCAGCGTGTCGGCATCGCCCGCGCGTTCGCTCTGAAGCCCAAGCTGATCATCTGCGACGAGCCCGTTTCCGCTCTGGATGTTTCCATTCAGGCCCAGGTTCTGAACCTGCTCAAGGAACTTCAGGACAAGTTCGGTACGGCGTATCTGTTTATCGCCCACGACCTGTCCGTCGTGCAGCACATCTCCGATCGCGTTGCCGTTATGTATCTGGGTAAGATGGTCGAGGTTTCGGACTGGAAGACACTCTATAGCGAGCCGCACCACCCGTACACGCAGTCACTGCTGTCTGCCGTGCCGGTGCCCGATCCGGATATTCAGAAGACCCGCAAGCGCATCATCCTCGCTGGCGATCCGCCGTCGCCGCTAGATCCGCCGACCGGCTGCCGTTTCCACACGCGCTGTCCGATCGCGCAGGGCATCTGCTCCGAGAAGCTTCCTGAGTTTAAGGAAGTTGCCCCGGGCCACTGCTGCGCGTGCCACTTCGCCGAGCCGTTCCCGATCAAGGAATCGCACATCGACCTGTAGTCGGTTGTTCTCGTCCGGGCCCGCCCTGGTGTTACTTTTCAGAACGTCCTCGGACATGCAAGTAACCCCCGCTGCGCACTTCGTGCGGCGGGGGTTACTTGCGTCCTGACGCTCCTATTTGGCAAGGTGTTTTTTTAGAATCCATTTTGCGCTCGGCC
>NZ_QSBB01000020.1:32369-41790 GCF_003465595.1 Collinsella sp. AF05-9 | reverse complement strand
CCGAAATGGCGCGAAGCACGCGGTTGACAAAACCATAGAGACACGTCCCAGAATAATCATTTAGCGGCGGGCGCGAAGCTTTTCGTAGCCGTCGACAAAGAAGGCGACCGTGGCGGCGTCGGCCTCGGCGGCGTCCGTCTCGGTTGCGGGGACCACGCCGTGCTCGTCGCTCACCAGGAACAGCGCGCCCTTAAGCTGCGCGGGAATATCTACGCGCGTGACCGGGATGCCCTTGGTCTGGGCCAGCTGCTCGATGAGCGTCGCCGTGCCGCACAGGCACTCGTCCGCCGGCGCCACAAAGGCGAGTTCGCCGTTGTTGACGGCGGCGAGCAGCTCGGGCGCCACACCGGTCTCGTCGGCTTCGGAGCGGGCCTCGGCGGAGCGGGCACGCAGCGCCTTGGCCGACGTATCGGCGAGCGGCTCGTACTCCCCCACTGTCATGGCGGCGTTGCCGTTGATGTCGATCACCAGCATGAGCACACCGTCGTGTGCGGTGTAATCGCCCTCGGCTAGCGACCACTCAACGTGCTGCTTGGCCCAGCTGAGCATGTTATGGGTAAGTAGCTCGCCCTGCACCAGGCGCTCGGACAGCGCGCGGATGTGGCGGTTGAGCATGGGCACCTTTTTATTGGACATGCGCCAACGGCAGACAAGCGCGGGCTTGTCGAGCGTGAACTTCTCGACCGCCTCCTGATTGGCGCAAAAGTCCTCGTACGCACGCTGATCCTCGGCATTGCCAAACAGCTCGGCATCATCAATCTGGGGCATGGTTGTACCTTTCGTGTTAGTCATTCCGTCCTCTTATACCAAAAAGACGGCCCTCCAAACGGAGCAGCCGTCTTTTGCAGAGATTATTTTGACGATATGGTCAGGCGACCGAACAGTTTAATGGGATAGAGAAACATCCCATTAAGGGTTTTCCAAGTGCCCGAGATTGCCCCGAAAGAGGAGCGCCGCGTACTAAATGTACGCAAGCGACGGTTTGAGGGGCAAGGTCGGGTGCTTGGGAAAGCCTCTAGTGCCTAAAATGCCTGGCTCCGGTGAAGACCATCGCAATACCATGCTCGTTGCAGGCCTGGATGCTCTCGTCGTCACGCTTGGAGCCGCCGGGCTGGATGATGCAGGTCACGCCGTGCGCGGCAAGCACGTCGACGTTGTCGCGGAACGGGAAGAACGCGTCGCTTGCGCAAGCAAAGCCGCCCTTCTCCACGCCCTCGCGCTCGCAGAAGTCCTCGGCACGCTCGCAGGCAAGCAGTGCAGAGTCAACGCGGTTAGGCTGACCCGGGCCCATGCCAATGCCGGCCTTGCCCTTGGAGACCAGGATAGCATTGGACTTGACGCCCTTGCAGACCTTCCAGGCAAACTCGAGCTCGGCCATTTCGGCATCGGTGGGCTTGCGGTCGGTGGGGAACGTAAAGGTCGCGGGATCCTCGGTCACGTGGTCGACTTCCTGCACCAGCATGCCGCCGTCGATGGAGCGCAGCTCCACTTGGGCACCGTGGTCCACGCCGCCGGTAGCCAGCACGCGCAGGTTGGGGCGCTTGGCCATGCGCTCGAGCGCCTCGGCGGTATAGCTCGGGGCGATGATGACCTCGACGAACTGCTTGTTCTGATCGGCAAAGTGCTCAACCAGCTCAAAGGGAACCTCGCGGTTGCAGGCGATGATGCCGCCGAAGGCGCTCTTGGGATCGCAGGCGAAAGCGCGGTCGTAGGCGGCCGTGATGTCCTCGGCAACGGCGGAACCGCAGGGGTTCTGATGCTTGAGGATCACGCAGGCCGGCTCGTCGAACTCGCGGACCAGGTTCCAGGCGGCATCGGCGTCCAGATAGTTGTTGTAGCTGAGCGGCTTGCCCTGGATCTGCTCGGAGCCCACAAGCGGGAACTGAGAGCTCGCGGTGTTCTCGCAGCCCTCGGCAAAGCGGTAGACCGTAGCCTTTTGCTGAGGATTCTCACCATAGCGCAGGTCGTCGACCTTCTCCAGCGAAATCTCGAGCTTGGCAGAGGTGTCCGCCACGTCGCTTGCCTGGGCGGCAAGCCAACGGGAGATAGCCGTGTCGTAGGCGGCGGTGGTCTGGTAGACCTTCACCTGCAGGCGACGACGGGTGGCAAGCGTGGTGCAGCCACCGGTCTCGCGCATCTCGGCCAGGACGGCATCATAGTCGGCCGGGTCGGAGATGACGGTAACGCTCGCGGCGTTCTTGGCGGCAGAGCGCAACATGGAGGGGCCACCGATGTCGATGTGCTCGATGGCATCCGCAAAGGTGACCTCGGGGTTGGCGACGGTCTTCTCGAACTCGTACAGGTTGACGACGACCAGGTCGATCAGCTTAATGCCGTGCTGGGCGGCCTCCTGCATGTGCTGCTCGGAATCGCGGCGGGCCAGCAGCGCGCCGTGAACCTTGGGGTGCAGGGTCTTAACGCGGCCGTCCATCATCTCGGGATAGCCCGTGAACTCCTCGATGGGGGTTACGGGAACGCCCGCGTCCTCGATGGCACGAGCCGTGCCGCCCGTAGAGATGATCTCGACGCCAAAGTCATCGACCAGCGTCCGTGCGAAATCGACGACGCCCGTCTTATCGGTAACCGAGATCAACGCGCGCGCGATCTTCACATCAGATCCCATGCAGTCCTCCTGTCTGGTACGCCGCCGTGCTCTGTGAGTCGGTGATACGTCGATCTGCAGCGCTCGCGCAGCGGCATTGAAAATACTGATTCAATGTAGCGCATCGAGCGCATCGATGCACCCCGCAACGGGCGCATGTGCAGAAAAAGTTTGCGAGCAGAGGGGATGGGCACGGCACCGGGCACGGTGAGTTCATGGAACACAGGGGCACCATAATTAGATGCCAATAGCGTGGTAGAACTGTGCTCGATATGCATCCGCAAAAGAAAGAGGCACCATGGTCTCGCGGGTTCTCTACCGACCGTTTGATACCGAAGACTTCGACGCCATCGCGCTGATTCTGCAGCAGCTTTGGCATAACAATTCGGATAACGATGAGTACAACCGCCTCGAGGCCGCGTGCGACCTCGCCCATTGCCTTTCGTCATCGACGTTTTCGCAGGTTGCCGTAATCGACGGTCAGGCGCGTGGCATTGCGCTCGCGCGCGCGGGACAGAGTTCCGGCGCCACCGTTAAGGAACACTGGATGGATACCGAACGCGCGCTGCTTTCGCAGATGCGCGAGCTGGAGCCCGATGTCTGCGCCGAGTATCTCTCGTTTGTGCGCGCAACCATCCGAACCAACAACCGCCTGCTCGAGAGCAGCCCGTTGCCGCACGACAACGAAGTCACGCTGCTCGCCGTCGATCCCGATGTCCACGGCCTGGGTGTAGGCTCAGTGTTGCTCGATGCCGCGGTCTCGTACCTGTCCTCGCGCGGGGCGACAAGGGCGCACCTGTACACCGACTCCAACTGCTCGTGGAAGTTCTACGAGTTGCACGGCTTTAAGCGCACGGCCACGCACCGCGCCAACCGCGAAGAGCGTCGTCACGACATGCCGCGCGAAAGCTTTCTCTACGAACTCGACCTAACAGCCTAGCCCAAGCAGCCACACCTAGTCATTTAAGAACGTCCCCAATGACTGATCCCCAACAACTAGTCATTTAAGTCTGTCCCCAATGAGTGGCCTAGGGGGTTTGTAGATAGCCGTGGTCAAAATACATCAAATATGAGTACTGTTACCTTTTTAGTAGCAGCGATTCGGGGCATTTTTGATGCTTATAGGCATGACGACCAGCTGCACGAGCTGACGTAACTCCCCAAATGTTCAATAAAATGGGCTCCTAACGAGGAGTACTCTCATTAGGAGCCCATTATTATGTGCAAACATATGTGACCAACGCAGCAACAGTACTCATATTTGGTATTTTTTGTCCACTGCCCCTTGTGCGAAGGTCCTCAGCGGAAAGTTTGACCCGTTTCGATGCACAAAAATGGGATGAATCTTCCCTGGCAACCGCCCAGAAAGATCCACCCCAAAGCAAGCGCTCGCTAGAACGTTCCGCCGCCGCCTCCGCCGACGCCGCCACCGCCGCCACCGGAAAAGCCGCCGCCGCTGCCGCCGCTCGAACTATCGGAACTCGAAGCCAGCTCGTGGATGGTCTCGTGGTACACATCGTTGAACGAATCGAGCGGGGACTCGTTGCCGTAGTGATGGTAATACCACCAGTAGCAGGGGTAGTTGTCGTAGAAATCGTCGCTGTTGCGCAGGTCCGCAGGCACGGCCTCGGCCAGCTGTCGCAGCACTTCTTTCGAAACGCCCAGGGCAACGCCCATCACCAGCAGCTTGTTCCACAAGATCAGGTCGCTGGGGACGGCCTCCTTCAGACGCGTAAAGTCCTCGAGCCAATGCTTGAGCGCCTTGCAGCGAGCCGCCACCTCGGCGCCCTCCGGCGTGTAGCGGCGGAAGGTGCAGCTCAGGACAAAGCCCACGATCGTGACGGGGATCGAGATCGTAGCGGCACCGACGTTGGCGTCCGCAAAGTCGGTATAGATCAGAGAGCCCAGAATGCCAAAGACGATGATGATGCCGAGAACCAAGCCGGCAACCAGGGCGATGGTGCCGTCCGAGGCGATAAGCTCGCGCGTCTCCAGCTTGCCCTTAACCGTGCTTTGATAGTCCTCGAGCTTGTTGCCAACAGATTCAGTACGCTCGCTGGCATACTCCTCCAGCTCGCTAAACGTGCGTGAACGGACGCCGTCTTTATCGGGCTTAACGCCGGCGAAGAAGACCTTGAGCACATCGCGATCGATGCCGTCCTTCTTGGCAGCCTTCCAGGCCTCGTCGGTCACTGTGATGCGATACGTCTGCTCCTCTTTTTCGCGACGGAGCAGACCCTTCTTCTTGGTCTCGGTCGCTTCTTCCAGCTTGATCACGCGGTCGTCGGTGAGCTTCATAAGCGTGGCGATATATGCCTGATCGGGCACGTCGTTCCAGCTCATGAGGGCCGAAAGCACGGCGGGATGGTCGGCCGAAGGCACATCGCGGAAATATTCGTCCTGGAAAAGCGGCTTGGGCTTGCGGCGGCGCAGCTTGAGCACAACGATTGTGCCGGTAAAGGCCACCGCCGCGACAACACTTAGCACGGCAAGCGCATTGGCAATCATGCGAGCGTGAGCGCGGCGAGCGTTGGCCTCGTCGGCCCATTCCTTCTCTTCGCTCAGAATCGTCGACATGCGCTTTTCGCCCGAGACGGCAAGCTGCGGCACCCAGTCGCTGGGGAAGGCGATGCGTGCCTCGGCGAATTCGCCCTCATGCACGCAGGGAATGGTATAGGTGACCATGGGCTCGTCCGCATCGAGCGACACGTCGCCCGTCAGTGGGCCGTGGCCCCATGCGCGGAAGTTATCGCCCTTGACGGCAGCCGTCCCGGCAGCGGCATTTGCGAAATACACTTCCATCTCGACGTCATCGGAATCCGCCGACCAGCCGTCACCCACAAATTTCCAGTAAAGCTCGGCGGTATCGGCCCAGTTCATAACCGCACCGGTCATGGAATAACTCACGTAGTAGATTGCGCTGTCGCCGCTCTCGTGGGGGCTGAACACCTTAATCTTTACGCCGTCGTCGGACTGTTCCACCGTGTGACTGGTCATTTAAGTCTGTCCCCAATGAGCGGACTAGGGGGGTTTGTAAATAGCTGTGGACAAAAAGCATTAAATATGAGTACTGCTATCTTTTTAGTAGCAGCGATTTGGGGCATTTTTGAAACCTTTAGGCATGCAGTCAACCATACGAGCTGACGTATCTCCCCAAATGTTCAATAAAATAAGCTTCTAACGAGAAACACTCTCATTAGGAGTCATCTAATGAGCGTAAATAAATGTGACCATTGGGGCAACAGTACTCATATTCGGCATTTTTTGACCACCGCCCCTTTCGAAGAAGCCAAAAGACGAAAGATCAGCCCTTTTCGGCGCAAAAGAAAGGGATGGGCTTTTCCCGACGGCTGTCGAGAAAAGCCCATCCCGTAATTTAGGACCGTTAGAACGTTCCGCCGCCGCCTCCGCCGACGCCGCCACCACCGCCGCCAGAGAAGCCGCCGCCACCGCCGCCGCTCGAGCTATCGGAACTCGAAGCCAGCTCACGGATGCTCTCGTGATACACGTCATCGAATGAATCGAGCGGGGACTCGGTACCGTAATGATGGTAATACCACCAGTAGCAGGGGTAATTGTCGTAGAAGTCGTCGCTGTTGCGCAGGTCCGCAGGCACGGCCTCAGCCAGCTGTCGCAGCACTTCTTTCGAAACGCCCAGGGCAACGCCCATCACCAGCAGCTTGTTCCACAAGATCAGGTCGCTGGGGACGGCCTCCTTCAGACGCGTAAAGTCCTCGAGCCAATGCTTGAGCGCCTTGCAGCGAGCCGCCACCTCGGCGCCCTCCGGCGTGTAACGGCGGAAGGTGCAGCTCAGGACAAAGCCCACGATCGTAACGGGGATCGAAATCATAGCGGCACCGACGTTGGCGTCCGCAAAGTCGGTATAGAACAGAGAGCCCAAAATGCCAAAGACAATGATGATGCCGAGAACCAGGCCGGCCACCATCGCGATAGTGCCATCCGATGCGATAAACTCGCGCTCCTCCAGCTTGCCCTTAACCGTGCTCTGATAGTCCTCGAGCTTGTCGCCAACAGATTCAGTACGCTCGCTGGCATACTCCTCCAGCTCGCTAAACGTGCGCGAACGGACGCCGTCTTTATCGGGCTTAACGCCAGCGAAGAAGACCTTGAGCACGTCGCGATCGATGCCGTCCTTCTTGGCAGCCTTCCAGGCCTCGTCGGTCACTGTGATGCGATACGTCTGCTCCTCTTTTTCGCGACGGAGCAGACCCTTCTTCTTGGTCTCGGTCGCTTCTTCTAGCTTGATCACGCGGTCGTCGGTCAGCTTCATCAGCGTGGCGATATATGCCTGATCGGGCACGTCGTTCCAGCTCATAAGAGCTGCAAGCACCGCGGGATGGTCGGCCGAGGGCACATCGCGGAAGTACTCGTCTTGGAAGAGCGGCTTGGGCTTGGGCCTGCGCAGCTTGAGCATCACGATCACACCGGTATAGGCAACCGCCACAACAACACATACCACGGCAATCGCGCTGGCAACCGCACGCGCGTGCTCACGGCGGGCGTTAGCTTCGTCGGCCCATTCCTTCTCTTCGCTCAGGATCGTTGACATGCGATCTTCGCCCGAAGCGGCAAGCTGCGGCACCCAGTCGCTGGGGAAGGCGATGCGTGCCTCGGCGAACTCGCCCTGATGCACGCAAGGAATGGTGTAGGTGACCATGGGTTCGTCCGCATCGAGCGATACGTCGCCCGTCAGCGGGCCGTGGCCCCATGCGCGGAAGTTATCGCCCTTGACGGCCGCCGTCCCGGCAGCGGCATTTGCGAAGTGCACTTCCATCTCGACATCGTCGGAATCCGCGGACCATCCGTCGCCCACAAACTTCCAGTAGAGCTCAGCGGTATCGGACCAGTTCATAACCGCACCGGTCATGGTGTAGCTCACGTAATAGATCGCGCTGTCGCCGCTCTCGTGGGGGCTGAACACCTTAATCCTTACGCCGTCACCGGTCTGCTCGACCGTGTAGACGCCAGAGTCGCCCTTGTTCGCGCTATCGACTTTGTTAAACGCGGTGTCCTCTTCCTCGACACTCAGCACGTCGACGCCCGCCGTGCCGCCCTGCTGGTTGGTGCCCGTATTGATATCCCAATACACGCCGTTGATATCGTCGTCGAAATCAAACTGGCGTCCCTCGACAACGGTCAGCGATCCATCGGCTTCAACCGTGGCACCGATATAGGTTTGGGTCATGGAGTAGCCGTCGGCGTGCGCGGCGGCAGGCAGCAGCAACAACGCAAGCGCGACGAGTGCGCAGACGGAAGCGAATCGCGCAAACAGGCGGCGCTGCCGACAGGGCTTGGCAACGGGGGCGTTCATAGGCACATCCTTTGTCTGTGATACCAGTAGCGTCATTGTCCCACGTTTGCGGCTGCACATGACGAACATCTCGGCAACCGGAGCAGCAAACGGGACAAAAGTCACCCTCCCCGCACCCCGGCGGCTAGTCATTGGGGACGTTCTTAAATGACTAGTCATTAGGGACACCCTTGGCATGGCCAGTGCCAGCAATAGATACCACTTCACAGCTCCGTCACAGGTGTAGCGGCTTTGTGTGGGCGCGGCACGCGCTGATTGAGCCGCCAACCGAGGGGCATAAAGCAGTTGAGCGAAAACGGTTGCCCCTTTCCCGTTCGCTCGAGGATCATGTCCCCCTTTTCCGCGGAAACCCCGGCAGTTGCGAAGAGCTGCCGGGGTTTCTGTCGTTTGAGGGGTTGGGCTGGCGGGCGGCGATCGAGCTGTCGAGTCGGTGCCTCCCCCACCTCCCGCGCTATACTCGTCCGCATGGATATCAACGCACGCAACATAGCAGCACACGCCGCGGACGCACCAGCAACGGCAGCGCCCACCCCCGTCGTGGGCCGCTTCGCCCCGTCGCCCTCGGGCCGCATGCACCTGGGCAACGTGTTCAGCTGCCTGTGCGCGTGGCTTTCGGCCCGCAGCCAAGGCGGCCGCATCGTGCTGCGCATCGAGGACCTGGACGATCGCTGCAAGCGACCGGAGCTTGCCGCTCAACTGATTGACGACCTGGCCTGGCTGGGACTCGAATGGGACGAAGGCCCCTACTACCAGCACAATCGCCTGGACTTGTACGAGGACGCCCTGCACCGGCTACAAGACGCCGGCCTCACCTATCCCTGCTTTTGCACGCGCGCCGAGCTCCACGCCGCAAGCGCGCCGCACGCCAGCGACGGCACACCCATCTACCGCGGCGCCTGCCGAGGCCTTTCTGCCGAGGAGGTTGCCCGCCGCAGTGCCCTGCGCGCTCCGGCCACGCGCCTGCGCGTGCCCACCGTAGATGACCTCGCGGAAGACGTGATCGAATTCGTGGACCGCACGTACGGGGCTCAATGCGAGGCGCTCGCCACCGAGTGCGGCGACTTTTTGGTCCGCCGCAGCGACGGCGTTTTTGCCTATCAGCTAGCCGTGGTGGTCGACGACGCCGCCATGGGCGTCACCGAGATCGTGCGCGGATGCGATCTGCTGGGCTCCACGCCGCGCCAAATCTACCTGCAGCATCTGCTGGGACTTCCCACGCCGCACTACGCACATATTCCGCTGCTCATGTCGTCGGACGGCCGCCGCCTTTCCAAGCGCGACCGCGATCTGGACCTGGGCGAACTACGCGCCCGCTTTGGCACGCCCGAGGCACTGCTGGGATGGCTCGCTGGGCAAACGGGCATCGCACCGGACACCACACCGCGCTCTGCCGAGCAGCTGGTCGAGCACTTTAGCTGGGACGTTATCCGTGCGCACCGCGAGAACATCACCGTAATGGCCGAGTAGTCAAACGCCCTGCCCCCTTC
>NZ_QSBB01000020.1:0-32359 GCF_003465595.1 Collinsella sp. AF05-9 | reverse complement strand
CCCCCTCCCCCCCCCCCCCCCCCCGACGAGTGCGTAATTCTGTATCTTGTTATGTACGGAATAGTTCCGTACAATGATGCAAAGGAGGTTTTACCATGCCAACAATTGAGAAGCAACGCCGTATGGATCTAAGGCTGACCGAGCGTCAACGCCTTACTTACGAGCGCGCCGCGGCCTTGCGCGGGCAGACTCTCACCCAATGGGCCACGGCTCACCTTGACGAGAGCTCCGCACGTGACATCGCCGAGGCGTCAACAACCTATCTTTCTCCTGATGGTTTTGATGCATTTTGCGAAATGCTCGACTCACCCATGCCCCAAGCCGCAAAAGCGCTGCTTGACCGTAAAGCGATTTGGGAATGAGCACGTTTACCAAGCCCGTTCAACTCCCCGTTGGTCAAGGCATCGAGGCTTTCCACTGCGGTAATACCCTTGTAGACGGATGGGCTAAAAACAGATCAGCCTCGGCGCGAAGAAGAGGGTCGGCGGTTATATACGCATCGTATTGCGACGGCGCAGTCGCCGGGTTCTATACGCTATGTACGCACTCCGTAGCTCGCGAAAATGTTGACGGAGGATGGTTCGTTCGGAACTCCCCTTCCCAAGTTCCCGCAGTGTTGCTTGGAATGATGGGGGTTGATGAGAAATTCAAGGGACTTGGTCTGGGAGCATCGTTGCTCAAAGATGCCATCGAAAACGCCTTGAAAATTTCTGCCCTAGCGGGAGCGCGAGCTTTGGTTGTCGATCCAGTAGATGATGAGGCGGCAGCGTTCTATGCGCATTTCGGCTTTGCAACCCTACCCGGCACCAACCGAATGGCGTTGAAACTCTAGACCGCCAGCAGCATCTCCTCCAGCTCCCAGTATGTCTTAAGTTACCCTACAGATAATGACTATTGCCAAAATGTAGGGTAACTACCCAAGACATCATACGAAGAGCTCGCTATGCCTGCCCCTACGCAACGTCCCGGGGCTGGAGTTCGTCGCCCAGGCGAACGATGCAGTCGTAGAGCACGGTGTGGCGCTCGGCCGGGTTGGCATCCCGATGAAAATGCCCGTAGTACCAGCGCTTGTAATCCAGGCGGTCTTCTAGCTCGTCGAAAAATGCCGTAAGCCGATCGACATCGGGGTAATTCCAGCCGGGCGCCGGATAGAGCGTGGGCGAGAGCATGCGCGTAGAGCAGGTGTGGGTGATCACGTAGTCAACCTTCCAGTCCACGCTATCGAGCTTTGCCCGCGCTTCCTCAAAGTTACGCTCACCCGGCAGTTCCTGCGGCCACCAGCTGGAATACGGGATGCGGTATTCCTTGTCCACACTCGTGGCGCCGCCCATGGTAAAGATCGTTGAGCCGTCGAGCTCAAAAACCTCGCCGCGCGTCAGGCGCCGTATGGGTGAGGTATCCGACAGGCGCTGCGTTAGCCCACCGTGCCACGATTCCATGGGGCGCTCCGCCCAATGGTCGAAACGTTCGTGGTTGCCGTCGACAAACAGCACGGTATAGGGGCGCGACTCCAGCCAAGCGATGTCGGCACATTCCTCGGCAGAGAAATCCCAGGGAAAGCCAAAGTCGCCCGCGACAATCAGATAGTCGTCGCTCGTCAGGCTATCCCCAAGGTCCCAATCGCGCAGCTTTTGCATGTCGAGGCCGCCGTGAATATCGCCCGTCACATAGACCGTCATCGGATCACCACTTCCCTCTTATAGGCTTCGAGATCGCGCTCGACCTGTTCATCGTCCGTAACGTTGACCCACCACGGCCACTTAACGCACTGCACCAGCTCGTCTACCTGCGCAAACCATAACTTGAGCTCATCCAAACTTACCGGGGCGTAACCGTTGGCGTCCACGCCCACGTCATAGCGCAGCAGCCCCTGCCGAAGGTTGAACTTGTTATACGCGCCGCCGCAGCTATGGATATGCCCGTGCAGATGCCAGCTGCCGTGCGACATGCCCTGCCAGTCGACCATGGGATAGTGGCTCAGCACGATTTTCTGCCGATCGATTTTGAGCACGCAAATGGGCGGCTCGACGATAAAAGCATCCGCTACGGCAGGCTGCGTCCAGTCTTTGTCGTGGTTGCCGGGTAGCAGGTGGACGTGCTTACATACGATGCTTTTACGCAACTCGTAGGCCTCTTGGACCGTCATCTTAAAGCTGAAGTCGCCCAAAATGTAAAGCTCGTCGTCCGCAGCGACTTTGCTATTAATGCTCGCGACCATGGCGTCGTTCATCTGCGCAACATTCGACCAAGGCCTGTCGGCGAGACGCAGCATGTTCTCGTGTCCAAAGTGTGTATCGCTGGTAAACCAGATCACGGGGACCTCCTAACGCTGCGGGGCATCCATCCCTTAGGGCTTACCCTTCGTTCTTCCATCCAAACGGGTCAAACACCCAAAAAACCAGATCGAGCACGCCGCCGGTCATCATGGCGCCGGCAAGAGCCATGCAAACGTGTAGAGAGCTGGCGCTTCGAAGCACGTCAAATGGCCCCAAAACAGCCAGCAGCGCGACCGCTGCGCCGGCTACGCACAGCGCAAGGCACGGTCCTGCGTCCTTGACGCACTTCTTTGCGAGATGCTTGGTGTTGTCACTCATCAATATCGAACTCCTTAGAGGGTCGTTGTTCAGATGCATGCCGCCGTGGCAGAGCAAGGCGGCAGGTTAAGTGTCACATGTCGTGCGGACATGCTTGAGTTACCCTACAATTAAATGGATTTGATAGAATGTAGGGTAACTACTCGGAAAGGAGGCACCATGTCAGTCTTAGAAGATGTCCTGGAAGAGGAATACGCACGCTCGAGGCGCCTCTTGGACCTCATGGAGCAAGAGATTGCCCTCCTTCCAAAGGGCAGCATCCGCATGCGAAATATAAAGGGCCACGAATACTGCTATCTCAACTATCGAGTTGGCGACAAGGTCAAAAGCGACTATGTCCCCGCTGCAGAAGTTGATGGGCTGCGAGCCAAAATCGAACGCCGAAGGGCCCTTGCGGCCGCCATCAGAGAACAGAAGCGATCTCAAAAGCAAATCAAACGTGCGTTGGGGAGGGTGCCGGATGTTGACTGAGCAGCAACGAGCTTTCTTAAAAGTACTCGACCTGGTCGAGAAAGCAGGGTGCATAGACCACGTTATCCTCATCGGGCCCTGGGCGGAGTTTGTCTACAGCAAGGCAATCTCGATGCCGAAGTGGTCATAAACCCACAGAACGCCCTAAGTCCAAAGCCTGCCCATCAAGAAGTCGACTGCAGAGACGATTTTGATGCCGTCGATGTCGGTCGGATGGCTCCCCCGGCGAACGATGATGATCTTCTCGTAACCACCGGTGATCTTCTCGAGCGACCTGAGCTCAAATGGACGCAGCTCGCGCTTGCGCGTCGCCTCCTCGTCAGTCGACTCTGTAACTTGGATGTCACGAAAGGCAATCAGCTTCTCGAGATATCTCGATTTTCAAGAACCGTCCAGCCGTTCATCACTCGCCCCAATTTGCAAGTTTTTCTCATGGGATGAGAAGAACTTGCGATTCTTGCAAGTTTTTCTTACGTTATGGCACGGTCTTGCATGCTCACCGCGGTCCATTTGCAGCCGGATTCTAATGAGACAGCAGCCGGCAGCAGGCAACGCAATTGACGGCACAAACCGGCTCTTCGTAGTCACCCCTCCAGAGGCGCTAGACGAACTGTCGTGAAGCATCTCGTTTACAAAAGGAGAGTCGGAGAGTTCAAGAACGCAAGGCTAGTCTCTTTGGTAAAGATGGGGATGTTGGCAAGCGGGCGAATAAGAGACTACTTAAGCATCGGAAAATGTAGGGTGAGTCATTTCATAAAACATGGCAGCCGAATGGCGAAGTGGGAATCCTAAAGGGAGGCGCGACAAGGCACGACTCAAATGTCGCAACTGCGAATGCGGGCGCACTAACACGCTCGCGGCGGAATAGATATCGACGATGAAGGCCAACGCCGGCGCGCACTCCAGCACCTCCCCAACATAGAACAAAACCAAGCTCGAGCTCACTCACTTCAGCAGAGCGACGGCAAGGTGACCTATTTTATTAATGCAACTCGATCAAATAATCAATGCCCAAAAGAAGTAGAACCTCAGTATAGAATTGCCTACCGACGTTCTTTCTCGACCAACAGTTGACAAAACTCGCCGACATCCATCAGCCAGTTTTGCTGTTCAGTGGTATATGAGCCAAATACAGGACGAGGCACAACCAGTTGAAGATTATGTTCACGCATCGAGTCTGTATATTCGGTGCTCACCGCCACATCGAGCGTGATTAAATGCTTATTCTCAATTCTATTCGCCTCTTCCAATACTTGACGCCAGCGTTCTTTTACAGTCGTCTTTGCACCAAGCATAGTCAGTTTTTCGACAGGATATAGCGGTTTTTTATAGGCATCAATCGACGGCATAATGAAATCCGGCCTTGATTTGCCCTCAGTATACGGCTGAGCAGAATAGCTTATGCCCCATCCCTTAAACAAGTACTCAAGCTGATGCTCGAACGCAGTCCCCGCACGCGATTTCCTTCGCTGGAAAGCCGACATCGTAGTCCGCAACACGCCATCAACATCAAGGTCGTTCCCTAAATAGGGAGCCAAATCACGCTCAAGAAGATGCCTCTCGAAGACCTTAAAAAGAACTTCTTCTCGCTCATAACAATCAAGAAGGCACTTATCGGGTTCGTTTATCCAATCAAGCTCACCCAAAGTCGAAATTGAATACCTCGTAAAGTCAATCCCTTTGGGGAAAGAGTCTCCAAACTTTTCGACCATTTCGTCCAAATACGCAACAGCCGATGTGGGAAGCGAAACCTCGATGCCGATCGCTTCAAGAATAGACGCGGCGATTGCATCTATGCGCCTATCATCCGCAGTTGATCGCGAAAAGCCGCTATCTTCAACATCGTTCAAGCCGAAAAGCCATCTCAACTGGCATTCAGCATTTGACCCCTGTCTAGCAAATACGATCAAAAGGCCATGCTCGTCTGAAGGCGCAATGACCATCAGGTCGCCTACCCTTGAGGCTCGTATCGCTTCGCTATCGTTGTAATAGAGTCTGTATTCCGTCCTAGTCGGATGCTTCCTGCGTGCGTCATACCAAGATGTAAACCCGTGATCAAACAAAGGTTCGGCGTCATCGCTGAGAAATGCAAAAGTTGTTGGTATGTTCCTTATGTCATCATCGCCGAATAAGGAGCGAAGCTCAGCGGTTCCATTGAACTCATGCTGGTTGCTGCGTTTTCCATCAATATCCACAGCAACAAGCTTCTTAGCAACCGCGCCGTCAAAATAACTACTCAGAACTCCGTAGTCCATCGAAATACGCTCCCATCATCAGCTTGGCAACTGCGCGTACGGCTGGAACGGTAACAGAGTTACCAAATTGATGATATGCCTGCGTGTCCGAAACCGGAATAATGAATTGGTCAGGAAACCCTTGAAGTCGGGCGCATTCACGTGGCGTTAGCTTGCGAGGATTCTCCCCTTCACCACGCGAAACGAGAATCTCGCTTCCATCCTTGTGATATCGCGCTGAAAGCGTCCTTGTCGTGTCATCGGGCCCGACCGTGCTATAGCCAAAGCCATTACCCGCCGCCTGATGCTTCTTCTTATATGCGCGCAGATAAGCCCACAATTTGTCGGAAAGAACATATCGATCATCGGGGTCGTCCTCAAGAATCTCTCCGACGGTGTGCCCACCATCCCCGAGCTCTAGTCGATCCCAGTCAAAATCAGTTTTTTCCTTAAAGCCAACTATATAGATGCGTTCACGATGCTGACAGGTCCAGTTCTTGCTATCGAGGACTTTGTAGTACACATCGTAGCCAAGTTCATCCTGGAGGGTCTGCATAATGATCCTGAAGGTCTTACCGCGATCATGGCTTGTTAAGTTCTTAACGTTTTCCAACAAGAAAGCGTCAGGCCTCTTATCACGGATGATGCGAGCAACTTCAAAAAATAAAGTTCCCTGCGTCTTATCCTCGAAGCCCGTAGCACGCCCCATTGATTTTTTCTTTGAGACACCCGCGAGCGAGAACGGCTGACATGGGAAGCCCGCTAATAAAACGTTAAATTTAGGGATATCCTCCGAACGAACATTGTGAATATCTCCAGCAGGCTGGTCACCGTAATTCATGCGATACGTCTTCTGCGCATATTTATCCCACTCACAAGAAAAAACGCATTCGCCGCCAAGCTCTTGAAACGGCAAGCGAATTCCACCGATGCCGGCAAATAGGTCAATGTAAGTAAAGGGAGCGTCCTTTCGATCACCCTGTGCAAATGGCGCTTGATAACCCAAAGATCGTATAAAAGCGAGTTCCGTAGCAGAAGGACTGGTCTCACCAGTCTCCCAACGCCGGACAGTTCTATCGCCATTGGGCCCCATCCCAAGAGCAGCGGCGAACTCCTTCTGAGTAAGCGCGAGCTCCTTACGTTTGGAGGTTATCTCTTCCTTTACGTCTTTCATGCTATCCAATCGGAACAAACTACGGACGAACTGTCCGCTAATTGACACAGCGACATCAAGCTTAAATGCGAATCGCACCGGTTGCAATACTTCGATGCAGGCCTTCAATAGTCACTTAGATTAAAGAACCGTGCGGACAAACAATTGTCTCGACTTGCAGTTAGCAAACATCAGGCCTGCGCACTCAGGTACAACCCAGCACAACCAGCAATGGCCTCATCAGTTCGCGTCGTTTGGCGGTTTTAGAGTTCTTCTTTACGAGATCTTTCAGCCGCTGCGTATCGAGCCCACGCCCAAGCGCATCGTGATAGGCATCGATGATTAATGAAGGGTCCTCACCATCGAGGCAAAGATCGACAAGCGTGCGCTCGGGTTTAGTTACCGGCAGGCCGTCGAGCCAAACGATATCCCGCTCGGCAATCTCGCGCTTTACAAAAGAAAGGGATTCGTTTCTTGTATTAATACGCGTGGGCGCGGTCATCCTGTAGGGAGACAGGTAGAAATCGCCCATTTGCTGCAGGTTCGCCGCAGTCGTACCGCTCACGGCGATGCCATCCCACTGACGTTTTCTCTCCCACGCGCAAAGGGAGGGATTGGTGAGCTTCCAAAAGGCGTTGAGCTCGTCGGTGTCTCGGCGCTGTGTTCCAGACATCCGGTAGGCGCCGTGGCATATCCGTTCAAGACGCCCCGCACGACATGAGTGTGCCAGCGCATCTCGAGAGATGTCCATGCGAGCCGCCTGAGCTGTGGTGAACACACCCTCGCTCTCGGAGAGCTCGATTATCGCCGTTATGTTGCTAAAGTACTTCATGTTGCAATTGTAGGATATTTTCATACTTTTACAACATGATTATGATCCATTAGATCCGTTTGCCTTGTTTACCCCATTTCTGACGCCGTTTTGCACCGGCACCCCATCCCCCGCTATTGAGGTCTAATACTTTTCCGCGAAGTGAACGGCTGTTTTTGGACCCCTGAAACATCCGCATTTTTCGGCGGCAAAATCGTGGGATTTCAGCATTGAAACCGCAGGAAGCGGCACCTCTAAAGTGTCGATGCTTCGGGGGTCCGTTTTCACTCATTCACTTCTCGGAAAAGTATTAGACCTCGCTATCAGCTATCCCAAAGATCAGACCGCCCCTCCTTCACGCCACGCAAAACCTGCCTTTTCTGCCCCTGCCCGCCTCCGCACCACCCAAAAACTCATCCAACATTAATCTTGGCTCAAGAATCGCTTAATCTATAACCTGCACTATAGAGTTCGACCAAGAGCGGGGCGGCGCAACGCAAACCGCCGAACGCAACGCTCGCGCCCGAGCAAATTGCCCGGCGTCGCGCCCATCGAACGAAAGGACAGGTCATGGACGACCTCGAAAAAGTTGAAACCATCCGCACCAAGTGCAACGTGAGTTACACCGATGCCAAGGCGGCGCTCGACGCTGCCGACGGCAACGTTTTGGATGCCATCATTTGGCTCGAGTCGCAGGGCAAGACCCAGACCACGTCGGCGCATGCCGCCACCGAGTCCGCGCCAGTCGATGAGCCCTCTGCCGAGATGGTCGCCGCGCAGGCAGCCTACGAAAAGTCGAGCGAAAAGACCGACTTCTCCAAGAAGATGGACAGCGCGTGGGAGTACCTCAAAAAGCTCTTCCGCCTGAGTCTGGACACCAAGTTTATCGCCACGCGCCGCGATGCGATCATCCTCAACATCCCCATCCTGATTCCCATCGTCGCCCTGTTTGCCTGGGGCGCCACGATATGGCTGATGCTGCTTGGCCTGTTCTTTGGCATGCGCTACCGCATCGATAGCGACGGCGACGTGCCCGGCAGCATCAACAACCTGATGGACAGCGCTGCCAATGCCGCGGACGACATCAAGCAAAATCTGAACGACGACAAGTAATCGCAGACGGGGGCACGCATGGCACGAATCCTGATCGTAGAGGACGAGGAGAAAATCGCCCGCTTTGTGACACTCGAGCTGGAGCACGAGGGCTACCAGGTGGAGCACGCCGCCGACGGACGCACCGCCGTTGACCTGGCGTTGGAGCGCGACTACGATCTGATTCTGCTCGATGTACTGTTGCCGCAGCTCAACGGCATGGAGGTGCTGCGGCGCATACGTAAGCACAAGGATGTGCCAGTGATCATGGTCACCGCGCGCGATGCCGTGATGGACAAGGTTGCCGGGCTCGACGCCGGCGCCGACGATTACCTGACCAAGCCGTTTGCGATCGAGGAGCTGTTCGCACGGATCCGTGTGGCGCTGAAGCGCTCGGAAGCCGTGCGGGCGGCTTCGGGCGTTGGCGGCGCCGGGGCCGGGGCGGGCGTAGCGAGCGGCACGGCCGCCGGTATCGCCACAATGTCCCCGGCAACCGACACGGCCCAGACCGCTGCCACGCCCTCCCACGCCGCACTTACCGTTGGCTCAGTCGTGCTCGATCCCGACCGCCGCGAAGTCACAGTCGGCGGCTCGCCCATCGCGCTCACGGCTCGCGAGTTCGACGTCCTCGCCCTGCTTATGGCGCATGCCGAGACCGTGCTCACGCGCGAGCGCATTGCTCACGAGGCGCTGGGCTACGACTACGTGGGCGATACCAACAACGTCGATGTGCACATCGCGCACCTACGCGCCAAGATCGAGGACGGCGGCAGTACCCGCATCATCCAGACCGTGCGCGGGGTGGGCTATGTCTGCCGCGCGTAACGACGAGGCTAAGCGCGTCACCTCCATCGCCCGCGCCATCAACTGGAGCTATATGTGGCGCCGCTTGGTGAGCTACGTCTGGCTGGATCTGTTACTGCTGCTTGTTGCGGCGGCGATCCTCGTCTATGGCTACAACCAGACGCTGCCCGATGGCGCGTTTACCGTGGGATGGATCCCCGGCGCCGCCGTTCGCAGCATGTCGCTGACCCCCGCGCGCGGCTGGGACCTGACAACGCTCACCTATACCGTCGAGCTTGCGCGCACCACCAAGACCTTCCCCCTCGCGCAGGACCTCGTCGCGCTATGGCCTCTCTACCTTGTCGTTGTGGGTTGGCAGGTCATCAGCGTGCTCAACATGCTCGGCGGCGCCCGCCGCGTGCGCCGCACTATGGCGCCGCTCAACGACCTGGCCTTGCGTGTGGACGAGCTCGGCCGCATGCAGCTCGCCGGCGGCAAGATGGAAACGCTGGAGCAGGCCATCGAGCGCGCAAGCGTCGACTCGCCGAGCGTCACCACCGGCGACGCCGACCTGGCGAGCATCGAGGTCGCACTCAACCGCCTGCTGCGCCAGATGCAAGAGGCAAAGCTGCAGCAGATGCGCTTTGTCAACGATGCGAGTCACGAGCTGCGCACGCCCATCGCGGTGATTCAGGGTTACGTGAACATGCTCGACCGCTGGGGCAAAGACGACCCGGACGTGCTGGCAGAATCCATCACCTCGCTCAAAGCCGAAAGCGAGCATATGCAGGAGCTCGTGGAGCAGCTGCTGTTTTTGGCACGCGGCGATGCCGGTCGCACCGTGCTGCGGCGCGCGAATACCAACCTGGCTGCACTGGTCGGCGAGGTTTGCGAAGAATCACAGATGATCGATGCCGGGCACACATATCGGCTGGCGTATGATGCCGCACTTACCGGCGACCCGCGCTGCAACGCATCGGTTGACGTGGCACTCGTGAAGCAGGCGCTGCGCGTGATCGTGCAAAACGCCGCCAAGTATTCGGACGCAGGCACAACCGTCACGTTTGCCATAACACCCGATGCGGGCACGGGCGCGATTGACATAAGCGTTGAGGACGAGGGCATCGGCATGAACCAGGAATCCGCAGCTCACGCGTTTGAGCGGTTCTACCGTGCCGACAACGCACGCGATGCCGGCGCACAGGGCTCGGGCCTGGGGCTCGCTATCGCCAAGTGGATCGTCGACAGCCACGGCGGCGTCATCGGCGTGACCTCGGTCGAGGGCGTCGGAAGCCGCTTTACGATTCGCCTGCCACGGTAGGGATGCCCCCTCGTGGATCGAGGTCTAATACTTTTCCCGAGAAGTGAACGACCATATTCGGACCCCCGAAGCATCCGCATTTTTTTCCCGCAAAATCGCAGGATTCCAGCATCGAAACTGCAGGAAACGATGCCCTTAAAGTGTCGATGCTTCGGGGGGCTGATTTGTCTCGTTCACTTCTCGGAAAAGTATTAGACTTCGGTTTTTGACCGTTGCAAAAGTCGATCCCTCGGCATAAATAAAGGGATAGGGCCACACGGCCCTATCCCTTTTTGCTAACTAAAGCAGCTTATGCGCTACTCGCGGCACAGGTGCACGGCGAAGCCGGCGAACTCGCGCTTAAAGTACACGAGTTTGGTGCTACCGTCGGGCAGCAGCGCGCGCGACTCCTCGTTGACCTCGAGCCCGCGCTCGGCAAACCACTTCTCGGCCGCATCGATGTCGTTGACGGCAAAGCCGATGTGGCCCTTGGTGCCACGACCGTTCTGCTTCATAACCTCGATCAGCGAATCGTTAAAGTACGAAACCGGGGTCTCGATAACGGGCAGGCCCATCATCGTCGAGAACAGCTCCGCGATCTCCAGGGCGTCTGCCGGGTCGGTGGCGTTAATGCCCACATGGGCAACGCGCATACCAAAGAGCTCTACCGGATTGGCGTTCTGCTCACTCATGCAGTCAGCGCCTACTGAGCCATGACGTCAAGAACGGCCTTCTCGGCAGCGACGCGGTTCATGCCGGTCATGAAGGGCACGCCACTCACGTACGGGCAGGTGAGGCCCTCGGGGGCAACGGTGGTGGCGATCAGCAGGTCAGCACCCTCGTCGCAGTAGTCCTTGGCCTCGGAGATGGCACACTGCACGATCTCATACTTGCCGGCATAACCATTGGCGTCGAGCATGGTGGCGACCTTCTGGGCAACAAGCGTGGAAGTAGCAGCGCCAGCACCGCAAGCCAAAACGATCTTCTTCATAGGTAATGTCTCCCTTCATGGTTTACTTTAGGTAAGTGTACCGCAGCGAGCGATGGCACTCAGCCTCGATGAGCTTTTATGCCAGTTTGCTTGCGCGCTGCGTATAATACATCTAGTACGTGTTGTCATACCGCTCGCTTTATGAGCGACTAAGGATCCTAACATGCCCGATTCCCGCACACTCTGGACCGCCGTCGTTATCATCTGTATCGCCGTGTCGGTGTTCTTTAGCGTCAAAAAACGCACTACGTTTAAACGCCTGCAACAGTTGATGGCCGCCAAACAGTGGGCCGAGTTCGATCGTTTGCTCGACGGCAAACTCACCAGCATGCTGTACCCGCGCTACAACCGCGACTACCTGCGTCTGAACTCCTATCTGCTGCGCGAGGACCACGAGCGCGCCGGCGAGATGTTCGACCTGCTGCTGGAACTCAACCTGCCCAAGATGCAGCGCGTCGACCTGGTGATTAAGGCCTTTAACTACTATGTTGGCCAGGAGAACCGCAAAAAGTCCAAAGAGCTGTTGCGCGAGATCAAGGGCTTTGAGGGCGGTCAAGCCGAGGCGGTTGCACACGAGTGTCAGCTGATGTACGACACGATGATCCTCAAGCGCCACAACGACATTCCCGAGTTGGAGCGCATGCTCGAGGATGTCGGCGACGACCCGGTCAAGCGCTGCCGCCTGGAGTACCTGCTGGCCCTGCAGTACCAAAACAAGGGCGACGAAGCCAAGTTCCAGGAGTTCCTGGAGAAGTCGGGCCAACACTCGATGGCCGTCAACGCGTAACGGACGGCTTGTGCTAGACTTCTAGTCTCACGGGGGCGTGGCGGAATTGGCATACGCAGGAGACTTAAAATCTCTCGCCGCAAGGATTGTGGGTTCGAGTCCCACCGCCCCTACCACGTAGTGCTTACGAGCCCGTGTCCCCCAGGGATGCGGGCTCATTTCTTTAAGATGCCG
Source organism: Collinsella sp. AF05-9 (assembly GCF_003465595.1). Taxonomy (NCBI): domain Bacteria; kingdom Bacillati; phylum Actinomycetota; class Coriobacteriia; order Coriobacteriales; family Coriobacteriaceae; genus Collinsella; species Collinsella sp. AF05-9. The sequence continues at coordinate 19,969 of NZ_QSBB01000020.1, read as the reverse complement.
GTGGGGCTCGAACCCGCGAGGGGGCGAGCGTCAAGCAGACGCGCAGCGTCCGCAGCGAGCCGGCGAGGGCGCCGGCAGGCGGCCGAAGCCGGTGCGGATTTGCGCGGCAAATACGCAGACGTCCCACCGCCCCTACCATTTGGCTTTTACGGGCCCGTGCCCCCTGGGGATGCGGGCTCGTTTCTTCTGGATGCCGTTAAGCCTCTAAGTTGCGATGGAATAGTTCCTGTTTTGGCAGTTTATCAGCCCATTTAGGAACTATTTCACCGCAACTTATGAGGGGATGGTTAAAGGGCGCTGAGGCTGGGGGTCCAGCCGATGGTGGGTAGCTCACCGTCGAGAACCTCGTTAATGGTGGCGGCCATGCCGGCAAGCAGGCTGTTCTCGCTTACGGTGAGCGTGTCGTAGCCGCCGGCTCGCATAAGCTCGCGAATCACCACGGCACCAGCCAAGATCACGCCCGCGCGTTTGGGCTGTACACCCGGTAGCGCGGCGATGCCTTCCGCGTCCAACACAGACATGCGCTCGATAGCGGCCGAGACCTGCTCCAGCGACAGCTCGCGTAGGTGCACAAAGCTCGAATCGTACGGTTCCAGCTCGTGGACCAGAGCCACCAGCGTAGTCACCGTGCCGCCCACCGCGACTAAGCGTTCGGCGCGCTCAAAGTCGACAGGCAGGCCCTCAAAATAGGCGGCGAACTGCTCGCCTGCCCACGCGGCAGCGGCAGCAAGCTCGCCATCCGCGGGCGGCAACGCAGAGAAAAAGCGCTCCGTCACGCGACGGCAACCGATGTCCAGCGAGCGCGTTCCCTCCAGCGCAAAGACGCCGCGCTCCGGAGCGTATACGCCCGTCGCGAGTTCCGTGGACCCGCCGCCCGAATCCGCGACGATGATGCGCTCGCCGGCAAAGTCGTGCGCCACGCCAAAAAACGTCAGGCGCGCCTCGACCTCGCCCGGAATCACCTGTGGTTTGAGCCCCAACTCGCGCAGGCCGTCCAGCAGCAGCGCGGCATTGGACGCATCGCGCGCGGCACTCGTGCACGTGGTGCAGACGCACACGGCCCCAAAGGCACGGGCCTCGTCCACAAACATGCGGCACGCAGCGAGCACACGCTCGACAGCCGCCTCGCAGAAGCGCCCCGTCGCGTCCACGCCCTCGCCCAGGTCGGTAATCTCGGTATGCTTGGACGATTCCACAATCGCTCCGCCCTCGACCTGGGCCAACACCAGTCGCGACGACACCGTTCCCAGGTCGATCGCGGCCACCTTATAGCGTTTGCAATTTGTCATTGCGGGCTCCCCTCCGGGCGCTATTTGCCGTTGGACACGACCGTCTGGCCCTCGACGCCGTTAAACCCAAACAGCATGTCGAGCGCCTGGATGTACCACGGCGCGTCCTTGCCGACTTCTTCGATTTCCTTGGCCACTTCGCTGGCCTTCTTGGCGTTTGAGGACTTTTTGCTCGACGACGAGTCCGAATCGTCGTCCAAGCCTAGCACGTCAATCTTCTTCTCGCCGGGCATCACCAGGCCCAGGTCCTCGGACGCCGCGTCCTTGATACCCTCCTCCGAGAGCAGCTTGTCGACGCTTTTTTGCAGCTCATCATTGTATTGCTGGCGAATCTCGACCTGCTTGGCCAAGATGTCGCTCGAGCGTTTTGCCACGTACAGGTCGCGTACGGGAAAATACAGGCTCACGAGCGCCAGCGCCACCACGATACCGATAAACAGCGGACGCAGAGAGCCATGCGTAAAGTCATAGATCGCCTTGACCACCGCATTGTCGTTGGCGTAGCGCATAAAGTCCGAGCCCGAAAGACGGCTCGAAGGCCTGCTCGACCTGTCGTGCGTCTGGGCCGAGGGACGCGACGCATGTGTCGAACGTGCTGGGCGCACCGGTCCATCTGCCAAGGTATTTGATTGAGCATTGGGGCGCGAGGTACTTGCCGGGCGCTGCGTGGAGCGGTCGGCGCCGGCATAAGCGGACCCACCGAGCTGCACCGTGCGCGCACGGCGAGGCGACGGCTCGCGCGAACCGGCGGAATAGTACCTGTTGTCGTAAATCTGATCCATGTGCGCCTTGTGCGGTTGAGGTTTGTTTGCGCTAAGTCCTTTAGTTATAGCACGAGCACCCGCACCGCCTTCGCCAGCCTTTGCTCGACATAAAAAAGGCGCTGAGCCATATGGCCCAGCGCCCAATGGTGCTCAACAGCGCCCGGCTGGAGCAAGGCGAATCCGAGTCTTCCCCGCCCCCGCGAGCTCCGCGTGCCTAGCGAATGTTGTAGAACGCGGCCTTGCCGGCGTAGTGCGCGCTGCCCTCAAGCTCGTCCTCGATGCGGATGAGCTGGTTGTACTTGGCGATACGGTCGCTGCGGCACGGGGCGCCCGACTTGATCTGGCCGGCGTTGACGCCCACGACCAGGTCGGCGATCGTGGAGTCCTCGGTCTCGCCGGAGCGGTGGCTCACGATGCAGGCGTAACCGGCCTCCTTGGCGGTCTCGATGGCCTCGAGCGACTCGGTGAGCGTACCGATCTGGTTGACCTTGACCAGGATCGCGTTGGCGGCGCCCAGCTCAATGCCCTTCTTAAGGCGCTCGGTGTTGGTGACGAACAGGTCGTCGCCCACCAGCTGCACCTTGTTGCCAATGCGACGGGTGAGCTCAACCCAGCCGTCCCAGTCCTCCTCGGCCATGCCGTCCTCGATGGAGATGATGGGATAGGTGTCGACGAGCTTTTCCCAGTAATCAACCATCTGGGCGCTCGTGTACTCCACGCCCTCGCCCTTGAGCTCGTACATGCCGGTCTCGGCGTTGTAGAACTCGGTCGAGGCCGGGTCCATGGCGTACATGAAGTCGACGCCGGGCTTAAAGCCGGCCTTCTCCACGGCCTTGGTGATGTACTCGAACGGCTCGGCATTGGTCTTGAGGTTGGGCGCAAAGCCGCCCTCGTCGCCCACGCCGCCGCCCAGGCCGGCCTCGTGCAGCACGCCCTTGAGGGTGTGGTAGACCTCGGCGCACCAACGCAGGCCCTCGGCAAAGCTCGGGGCGCCCACCGGCATGATCATGAACTCCTGGAAGTCAACGTTATTGTCGGCATGGACGCCACCGTTGAGGATATTCATCATAGGCGTGGGCAGCAGGTGGGCGTTGACGCCGCCCAGGTACTGGTACAGCGACAGGCCCGCCGACTCGGCAGCGGCGCGGGCAACGGCCAGCGACACGCCCAGGATGGCGTTGGCACCGAGCTTGGTCTTGTTGGGGGTACCGTCCGCGGCAATCAGCGCGGCATCGACGGCGCGCTGGTCGAAGGCGTCGAGGCCCACGACGGCGTTAGCGCACTCGTTATTGACGTGCTCGACGGCCTGCGAAACGCCCTTGCCCAGATAGCGGCCCTTGTCGCCGTCGCGCAGCTCACATGCCTCAAAGGCGCCGGTCGAAGCACCCGAAGGCACCATTGCGCGGCCAAAGCTGCCGTCCTCGAGCACGACCTCGACCTCGACGGTGGGATTGCCGCGGCTGTCGAGCACCTCGCGACCGTAGACGTCCAAAATATCGCTCATGTTGTCTCCCTCTCACTTGGAAACGGGTTGAATGCTTGGCGACACGGCTTGCACGCTACAGCGGCGCGCAGGTTCATAAGTTAGCCTTATCGCACTTTTTGCATTATGCCCTAAGTTAGCCAAGGGATACAATCTTTTTAAAAATAATAGGGGCGATGGGACAAGTCCGTCCCGTCGCCCCCGCAGTCTTACTCCTCTGCCTTTGCGGCATCCCAGAGGTCATTGAGGCCGTGGGTCGAAAGCTCGGCCAGATCCACGTGGGCGTCGGCCGCCATCTGCTCCATCGCGGCCCAGCGGCGGCGGAACTTTGCCGTACTGGCACGCAGGGCGCTCTCGGCGTCAATTCCCTCCTTGCGCGCAACGTTGACCAGGGCAAAGAGCAGGTCGCCAAACTCCATCTCGCGCTCGGGAGAACCGGGAGCCTCGGCCTCAAACTCGGCACGCTCCTCGGCAACCTCGTCCCACACGTCCTGGACCGTCTCCCACTCAAAGCCCACGGCAGCCGCCTTGCGCGACACCTTCTGAGCCTGCATCAGCGCCGGCAGGTGCGTGGGCACACCGTCGAGCAGACCCTCGGGTGCGGCCCCGACTGCCGCCACGGCCTGGTCTTTGGCGGCCTTCTCGGCAAGCTTGACCTCGTCCCAAATCTTGAGCACCTCGTCGGAGTTGTCGGCATCCGCATCGCCAAACACGTGCGGGTGACGACGGATGAGCTTGGCGTCGATATCGCGCGCCACATCGGCCAGCGAAAACTCGCCGGCATCCGCCGCAATCTGCGCATGCAGTACGACCTGCATGAGCACGTCGCCCAACTCCTCGCGCAGGTGTGCCGCGTCGTCGGCCTCGATGCAGTCGAGCGCCTCGTAGGCTTCCTCGATCATGTTCTTGCCAATGCTGCGGTGCGTCTGCTCGCGGTCCCACGGGCAGCCGTCGGGCTGACGCAGGCGCCAGATGGTCTGCACCAGATGCTGCAGCTCGGCCGACGCGTCTACCAGCGTGGACAGGTCGCGCGAGCCCTCGGCATTTTGCTGAGCCAGCTGCTCTGCCATGGTTATTCCTCCTCCAGGATCACGTGACGGAACGCGCCGTCCTCGTAGATACCATAGCTGTGCGTACCGTCCTTGGGAATGCTCACGCTGCCGGGGTTGAAGAGCCACAGGCCCGGGTGCGCCTCGCTTGCCTCGTTAACCTTGATGTGCGTGTGGCCGTAGACGAGCGCGGAGCCCTCGGGCAGCGCGGGCGCGTGATCAACGCTGTTATGCATGCCAGCGCCAAAGACGTGGCCATGCGTCAGGAACAGCTCGCGGCCGGTCTCGTCGAACAGCGTGGCGTAGTCGGCCATGACGGGGAAGTCGAGGACCATCTGGTCGACCTCGGCGTCGCAGTTGCCGCGCACCGCGATGATGCGGTCGGCCAGGGCGTTGAGCAGCGGAATCACACGCTTGGGGGCATAGTCGCGCGGCAGGTCGTTGCGCGGGCCGTGGTAGAGCAGGTCGCCTAGCAGCACGATGCGGTCAGGCTGCTCGGATTCGATGGCGGTGCAGAGGCGCTCGGCCCAGTATGCCGAGCCGTGGATGTCGGAGGCGATGAGGTATTTCATGGGGAGTCCTTTCAGAGTGGGGTTGATGAGGGCTGAATACGAGGTCTGGCGGATATGGAGCCCATCTACCGTGTTACTCGAATCGCAGCGCCACGCTCTGAGCCGTTTGCATCACGCGTTGGAGCGGCACGCCATGTTCGCGGGCAAGACGGGCGCAATCCTCGTACTCGGGAGCCGCGCGCTCGCTGCCGTCGGGCAGGGTCGCCACCTTAACGGATACCTCGCCCCAAGGCGTTGTCACCTGCTCGAATCGGCGCGGCAGGCAAACGCGTTCCATCACCTGGCGACGAACGGCGTTGGTCGTGGTCTCCAAAAAGATAATCGTCTGTAGGCACTCGATATCCTCGTGCGAGCAGATCACCTGCAGCTGCCAGCCGGGGCGACCTTTTTTGCAGTAGAGAGACAACCAGTGCACCTCGCGCGCACCTGCCTCGCGCAGGCGGTCCGCGGCATAAGCGAGTACCTCGGGCGACGCATCGTCGATGTCGCACTCCAGCTTGACGATAGTTTCGGGTGCATCGGTCTCGCGAGACAGCGGGGATGTACTATCGCATTGCATACGGTCCGGATCCTTTCCGCGCGGGCTCGTTTTATTCACCCAAACGCTAGCACATCGGACGTGGCGCAAGCGTGACTTTCGTCCGTCGCCGCCCTCGCCCCTATCCAAATATGTACATCAGCCTCCAAACATGTCATTTTTTGTCGGTTTTGGAGGCTGACGTACACGTTTTGGAGCGGGGCCGCACACGATCAGAATTGCGCCCGCACTCCGTAGGCCATAAAGTTCGCGGCACTCAACAACTTTGAACTTTGTACGCAGTTCATCGGCCAAAAAATTACCCTCGGCATACTTACAGGCTGCACGATGCTACTCTAGTTGCATTTGGCTAACTAATCGGCTGCCGAGGACCCCGCCCGACACCGTTACGGCATCGGAGGTTTCATGTTCGAGAAGCGGCTCTTCTCCCTGGTTCCGCAGGCAACGCCCTACATTGTGGCGAGCGTCCTGTTTAAATGGATCGCGCTCATGGCAAACATCACGGTGATGTGGGTGCTTGCGCGCATCTTGGGCGGCATCGTCACGGACGGTCTTTCCGCCGCGCTCGCCGTCGATGCCCTCGCACAGGCGGCCTTGCCGCTCGCCGGCGCCATCATCGTGCGCGCCGCCGCCATCTATCTGGCGCAGCGTTCCGGTGACAAGGCCGCCTTCAAAGCCGTCCGCCGCGTGCGTTCGCTCGTCTACGACAAGCTCACTGCGCTCGGCCCGTCCTATACCGAAACCGTCCCCACCGCCGAGGCCGTGCAAACCAGCGTGGAGGGCGCCACGCAACTCCAGGTATACTTTGGCGGCTATCTGCCGCAGCTCTTTTTTGCCGGCCTGGCACCCATCACGCTGTTCGTGCTGCTCGTAGGCCAAGCGGGACTTCCCGCCGCGCTGCTGCTCGTATGCGTCCCGGTCATCCCCATCTCCATCATGATGGTCATGCGCAACGCAAAAAAGATCGGTTCCGAGTATTGGGGCAGCTACGTCGATCTGGGCGGCATGTTCCTGGAGGCCGTTCAGGGTCTTACCACCCTTAAGGTGTATCAGGCCGACCGCGACTGGCACAAGCGCATCAACGCCGAGTCCGAGCGTTTCCGCACAGCGACCATGCGCCTGCTGGTGATGCAGCTGCGCTCCATTTGCGTTATGGACCTGGTCGTCTATATGGGCGCCGCGCTCGGCATTATCGTAGCCACGCTGCAGCTCGCCACGGGCAAGATTGGCTTTGAGGCTGCCTTCCTCATCGTCTTTCTGTCGCAGGAGTTCTTTTTGCCTATGCGCCGCCTGGGATCGCTGTTCCACACGGCCATGAACGGCATGGCCGCCTCGCGCCGCATGTTTGGCATTTTGGATACGCCCGAGCCCGAGCGCGGCGATGTTGAGCTTGACGGTCGCGGCGATATCGAGCTCGCGGGCGTGAGCTATGCATACGGCGACCGCACAGTGCTGGACAGCGCCAGCGCGACCATTGCGCACGGCTCGCTCGTGGCACTCGTGGGCGAAAGCGGCGGCGGCAAGTCCACGCTCGCGGGGATTATCGCGGGCCGCAAGGGTGCCTACCGTGGCAGCGTTCGCATCGGCGGCGTCGAGCTGTGCGATGCCACGGCCGCCTCACTCATGCGCGCCGTCACGCTGGTGCCCACCAACGGCTACCTGTTTACCGGCACCCTGCGCGACAACCTGCTGCTCGCCCAGCCCAACGCCACCGACGCCGAGCTTTTGCGCGCGCTCGGCCGCACGCGCGTGGCGGCCTTTGTGCAGGCCGACGGCGGGCTCGACATGGTGATTAACGAGGGCGGCACCAACCTTTCGGGCGGCCAGCGCCAGCGCGTGTGCATGGCCCGCGCCCTGCTGCACGACTCGCCCATCTATGTGTTTGACGAGGCGACGAGCAATGTGGACGCCGCAAGCGAAGCCGCAATCGGCGAGGTCATTGCATCACTCGCCGGCGAGCACACCGTAATCGTGGTGGCGCATCGCCTGTCGACAATCGTGGACGCCGACCAGATTCTGGTGCTGGAGCGTGGCCGTATTGCCGAACGCGGGACTCACGGCGAGCTTTTGGCCACCGCGGGCGTCTATGCGCGCATGTGGAACAGCCAGGAGCAGCTCTCGGCATATGCTTATGCGGAGGATGATGCCGAGGATGCCGGCGCGGTTGAGGCTGTTGGCGGCAGTACTGCCTGTACCGATGGCCTCAACGGTGCCGGCTCGTCTTCCGCTACCGCGGCGCCTGACTCCGGCCGCGCCCGTCACTCGGCGCCGTCCATCATGTGGCGCATGATGGGGCTCGTCCGACCGCTTGCCGGCTGGCTTGTGCTAGCCGTCGCGCTGGGCAGCATTGGCATGCTCACCGCCGCGTTCGTGCCGGCCTTTGGCGCCCTCGGCCTTATGGCCGCGCTGGGCCGCAACGCCTTGGGGCTTGGTCTGATCGCAGCATGCGCGGCCTGTGCCGCCTGCGGCATCGCACGCGGGCCGCTCCACTACGGCGAGCAGCTCTGCAACCATTACATCGCATTCCGTCTGCTCGCGCACATTCGCGACCTGGTGTTTGGCGCCCTGCGCCAGCTCGCCCCCGCCAAGCTCGAGGGCCGCGGCAAGGGCGAGCTCGTGAGCCTGGTCACCTCGGATATCGAGCTGCTCGAGGTCTTCTACGCGCACACCATCTCGCCCATCGCCATCGCCCTGGTCTGCACCATCGTGTTCGAGGCCTTTTTGTTTTCTGTAAGTCCCCAGCTCGCGGGCATTGCGCTGGCGAGCTATCTGTGCCTGGGCGTGCTGCTGCCCCTGACCTCGGCCAAGGCATGCGGCACCACCGGCCGCCAGAGCCGCGAGGGCGCCGGTAAGCTGGGCGCCTTTGTACTCGACAGTCTGCGCGGCGCGGGCGAGACCATCCAGTTTGCCGGTGGCACCGATCGCAGCCGTGCCCTGGGCAAGCTGACCGAGCAAGTCGGCGCCGTGGACGCGCGCCTCAAGCGCCGCCAGGCGGTCAGCGAGGCCGTAGCCGATGCGCTTATTCTTGTGGCTAATCTGGTGATGCTCGGGCGTGCGCTGCAGCTGGTGGCTGCGGGAACGATTGACTTTGCCGCAGCGTTTGTCGCCGTCTTTACCTTTGTGTCGTCGTTTGGCTCGGTGATGGCCGTGAGCCGCCTGGGCGCCTCACTGCAGGAGACGCTCGCCTCGGGCGCACGCGTGCTCGATTTGCTCGACGAGCGGCCCCAGTGCGCCGAGGTCGCCGACGGACAGGACGTTGAGTTTGCCGGCGCCGCAGCCGAGCATGTGAGCTTTAGTTATGCGGGCGGCGTGGACGCGGGCGGTGCGGGCGCCACGGAGCAGATCGCGAACGACACCGCTGCGAGTCTCATCCTCGACGACGTGACCTGCACCTTTGCGCCCGGTACCATGACCTGCATCATGGGGCGCTCGGGCTCGGGCAAGTCGACGCTGCTTAAGCTGCTCATGCGTTTTTGGGACCCCGCAGCTGGCACCATCACGGTAAGCGGCGTCGATGCCCGCCACATCAACACGGCGAGCCTACGCAGCCACGAGGCCTATATGACCCAGGACACACATCTGTTCTGCGGCACCGTACGCGAGAATCTGCTGGTTGCGCACGCCAGCGCCACCGATGCCGAGCTGCTCGACGCTTGCCGCTCCGCTTCGCTTACCGCCCTCATCGACCGCCTGCCGCAGGGTCTCGACACGCCCGTTGCCGAGCTGGGCGACTCGCTTTCGGGCGGCGAGCGCCAGCGCATCGGCCTTGCGCGCATCTTCCTCAACGACGCGCCTTTCATCTTGCTCGACGAGCCCACCAGCGCACTTGACGCTCTCAACGAGGCAGCCGTAATGCAGGCCGTTGACGAGCTCAAGCGCCGCGGCAAGACCATTGTGCTCGTAAGCCACCGTGCCAGCACCTGCGCGTTTGCCGATTTCTCGCTTTCGGTCGAGCACGGGAGGCTGAGCTAATGGCGCGCCCGGTCGACACACCGGAGCTGGCACGCAAACGTGAGCGCGAGGCCCAAATGGTGTCGCAGATGATCGCGCTGTGGTGCCGCGGGCATCATGGAGGCGGGCATGCGGTCGAACAGGCTGGCGACGATGAGTCCGTGCGCGTGAAGCTCGGCCTTCGGACCATTACGCTCTGCCCCGAATGCGCCGAGCTGCAGAAATACGCCATCGCGCGCATTGAGCACTGCCCGCACATGGGCACCAAGACATTTTGCTCGGCCTGTCCTTCGCATTGTTACCGGCCTGCCATGCGCGAGAAGATCCGCGAGGTCATGCGCTGGTCGGGACCGCGTATGATCCGCTATCGCCCCATCACCGCCGTGAGGCACGCGATTATAACCGTGCAGTCCAAACGAGCGGCGACACGAAGCAAGTAGTCGCCGGCGCCGGCACGCGCTGCCCCGCCCCTCGCCCTCGTCTCAAACGTGTACGTCAGCCTCCAAACATGTCATTTTTTGCAGCTTTTGGAGGCTGACGTACACATTTTAGAGCGAGGCCGCACCGCGCGCCGCGCAGCCTTTCCAATCGATTTCGACCCCCGGCGTGCCCGGCGCGCCAGGGGTCGCGCCATTACAATGGAGCGGATTCACCAAATGCAAAGGAGTCGCCATGCCCGCCTGCCCGCTGGTCGATTGCCATACTCATACCTCGTTCTCGGACGGGCACGCCTCGTTCGAGGACAACGTCCGTGCCGCTGCTGCCGCCGGCTGCCGCGTCATGGTCTCGACCGACCACCTTACCCTGCCCGCCAGTATGGATGCTAACTGCGAGGTGCAGGTCGTCGAGGGCGACTTGCCGGCACATCGTTTGTCCTTTGAGGACGCCCGCAAACTCGCCGCGCAGATTGCGCCGGAGCTCACCTTTATCTACGGTTTTGAATGCGATTGGTACGAGGGCTGCGAGCCCTTGGTAGAGCACTGGTCCCAGGGCGCCGTCGTACGTCTGGGCAGCGTGCACTGGATTGGCAACCCGGGCGATATTGCGGCAGGCGCCGCGGGCACGGCAGGGACAGAGGACATCGCGCGCCCCGATACACCCGATTCCCTTTGCGGTTGGATCGACGACGATACCAACCTGCATGTTTGGGAAAACTTAGGCGTGCGCGGCGTGTGGGAGTGCTACGTCGATGACTGGTGCCGTGCTTGCGAAAGCTCACTCAACTTTGACGCGATGGCCCATCCCGACCTGGTCATGCGCTTTTCGAAGGACGGCTTTGCACCCGACTTTGACCCCGCGCCGTTTTGGGGGCAGATGGCCGAGTGCGCGCACGATACGGGTCGCCGTGTCGAGGTCTCGACCGCCGCACCGCGCAAGGGGCTCGACGATTACTACCCCGCGACCGGGCTGTTGCGCCGCTTCGCCCATGCCGAGGTGCCCATCACCTTTGGCTCGGACGCGCACCGCGCCTGCGACATCTGCTGGAACATCCGCGAGGCCCAGGCCCACGCCTACGACTGCGGCTACCGGGCCTTCGATATCCCCCACCCCACCGGCGAATGGGAATCCACGCCCCTCGCCTAACTAGTCGTTTAAGAACGTCCCCAATGACTAGTGGCGGCGGGCGTTGAGTTCGCCGGCCAGTTCGTCGAGGGTGATGCCGTAGCGCTCGAGCGTCACGAGCAGGTGGTAGATCAGGTCGCCGGCCTCGTAGCGGATGTGATCGTGATCGTTATCCTTGCAGGCCATGATCACCTCGCTCGCCTCCTCGGCAAGCTTCTTGAGCAGCTCGTCCTCGACATCGGTCAGCAGGCGAGCGGTATAGCTCTCCTGTGGCGACGCATCGCGACGACCGTGAATCACCTCGGCCAGCCCCGTCAGCGTCTCGCCGATATTTCCCGGCTGCACGTTAGCTGTTCTGACTCCCATGGTTATTTCCTCTCGTTACTGCAGCGTAAAGTAGGTACCGGTCTCATCGAACCGAGGCTTTGCGTCCTTTTTCTCAAAGAACTCGACGATGACGGCATGGGCCTCATTGAGCCTTTCCTTCTCGGCCTCGAGCCAAAGCGACTGCGCCCCGCAGGCATCAGTCAGGTGCACGCGGCATGGCACGCCCGCGCGGAGGAGCTCGGTGTTGCAGTCGGCGACCTCGAACGGCGTCACGACTTTCATCACACTCCCCCTTCCACGCGCTTAAAGAAGCAGGTACGGTTGCCGGTATGGCAGGCCGGGCCCGGCGAGTCTACCTTGACCAGCAGCGTATCGCTATCGCAGTCGGCCCAGAGCTCCTTGACCTCTTGCATGTTGCCACTCGTCGCGCCCTTGTTCCAGAGCTCCTGACGGCTGCGACTCCAAAACCACGTGGTCCCGGTCTTGAGCGTCAGCCCCACCGATTCCTCGTTCATCCAAGCAACCATAAGCACCTCACCGGTGTCATGCTGCTGAACCACGCAAGGAATCAGCCCGCGGGCGTCGTACGTAAGTTTTGAAGGATCGGTTATCTCTTCCATTTCTCTCCCCAAATTCAAACTTCGCAGGTCGGCGAGGGTTGTCCAGGTGCCCGAGATTCCGAGCGACAAGCCCGACGACGCGTACTTAAAGTACGCGAGGAGGGTTGGAGCCGGAAGGTCGGGCGCCTGAGCAAGCCGCAGCGCTAGAAGTCCAACCTGACAGGGATGCCTTGAGAGGCCATATATTCTTTGACTTCGCGAATGCTGAAAGTTCCAAAGTGAAAGACGCTGGCCGCCAGTACGGCGTCGGCTTCGCCCTCGATCACGCCCTCGGCAAAATGCTCGAGCGTGCCCACGCCACCGCTCGCGATGACGGGAATCGGCACCGCACGCGCCACGGCGCGGGTGAGCGCCAGGTCAAAGCCGGCCTTGGTGCCGTCGCGGTCCATGCTGGTCAGCAAGATCTCGCCGGCGCCGCGGCGAGCCGCCTCCTCGGCCCACGCCACCGCGTCGATACCCGTGGCATTGCGGCCTCCCGCGGTAAAGACCTCCCACTTGTCGGCATCCGGCTGCCCAGGCAGGCCGACGCGCTTGGCATCGATCGCCACGACCACGGCCTGGCTGCCAAACGCCGCGGCAGCTTGGCTGATCAGCGATGGGTCGCGCACAGCGGCAGAGTTGAGCGATACCTTGTCGGCACCGGCCGCCACCATCGTTCGCATGCCCGCAAGGTCGCGAAAGCCACCGCCCACGGCGTAGGGAATGGCGAGCTCCTCGGCCGCATGCGCCGCCATCTCGATGGTCGTCGCACGGTTGTCGCTCGTGGCAGTGATGTCCAGGAACACGACCTCGTCCGCACCTTCGCGATCGTAGGCACGGGCAAGCTCCACCGGATCGCCCGCATCGCGCAGGCTCACAAAGTTGACGCCCTTGACCACGCGGCCGTCCTTAACGTCCAGGCAGGGAATGACGCGTTTGGTAAGCATGGGCTACTCCTCCCCTCGCGCGGCGGCCAACGCCTGTACCAGCGTAAAGTTGCCCTCGTAGAGCGCGCGACCGGTGATGGCGCCCTCAATAGCGCCCTCGCCCACTGCGGCGAGCGCACGGATATCGTCGAGCGTCGAGATGCCGCCCGACGCCACAACGGGAAAGCCCGCGACCTCGGCCACGTGGCGATATGCTGCCACGTCGATGCCCGTCTGCATACCGTCGCGCGCGATATCGGTATACACCAGATGTTTAAAGCCCAGCTCCGTGAGCTGCGCCACGGCATCGTCGAGCGCCACGCCCGCACCGTCGCGCCAACCGTTCACCTTGACCTGGCCGTCACGGGCGGCAATATCTGCCACCAGCAGCTCGCCAAAGCCTTGGGCCGCCACCTCGGCAAAACCCGGCTCAGTCACCAGCACGGTGCCCAGTGCGATGCGACGCGCGCCGTAGCCGGCCAGCTCGTCGATGCGCGCGAGCGAGCGAACGCCGCCGCCCACGTCCACCGACAGACCGTCGACGCCGCAGATGGCCTCGATCGCCGCCGAGTTGGCAGCGCACGCGTCCTCGTCCTCGCCAAAGGCAGCGGACAGGTCGACGACGTGCACCCAGCTCGCACCCTGCTCGGCAAAGGAGCGAGCAACGGCCACGGGGTCGTCGGAATATACCTTGCAGCGGCTCCGGTCGCCGCGCTCCAGGCGCACGACCTTGCCGCCGATCAAATCGATTGCAGGAAACAGGATCATCGGCCGGCCTCCTCGACGATGTTGACGAAGTTCTTAAGGACGCGCTGACCAAGCGCGGAGGATTTCTCGGGATGGAACTGGCAGCCCCACACGTTGCCGCGACGCACGATGCACGGGAAGCTCCGCGTGTAGTGTGTGCGCGCCAAAACATCAGCGGCATCGGCGTCGTCGGTCACCGCGTAGCTGTGGGTGAAGTACATGTTGGCGCCCTCGGCAAAACCGGCGAGCAGCGGGTCGGCAGCACCGGCGGGCGTCATGTGCACCTGGTCCCAGCCCACGTGCGGCACCTTCAGACGACTCGATTCCAAGCGCGTACACGAACCGCGCATGATGCCCAGGCCATCGACCCAGGGGCCGCCAGCCTGCTCGGGGGTGCCGCCATCCGCGGCCACGCCCTCGTCCGCAGGCACGCCCTCGTTGCCGCGCTCAAAAAAGAGCTGAAGACCCAGGCAGATGCCGAGCAGCGGAGTTCCGGCGACAACGGCACCGAGCACCGCGTCCGCCTCGCCGCTCTGGCGCATAAAGGCGATCGCGTCATAGAACGCGCCCACGCCCGGGATGACCAGGCCGTCGGCATCGCGGATCTGCTCCGGATCATCCGATGTACAGGCGGCGGCACCGGCGCGCGCAAGCCCGCGCACGACGCTCGACAAGTTGCCCTTGTGGTAGTCGACCACCACGATCTTCGGTTCGCCCACGCGACCCCTCCTCCTCGTCTTGTCCAAAAACCACCACAAAGGGGACAGGCACCTTCGTAGTGGTTTTACCTTTGTAGCGGTTACAGCGAGCCCTTGGTGCTGGGGATGCCCTGCACGCGGGGATCGAGCTCGCAGGCGTGGCGCATCGTGCGGCCCACGGCCTTAAAGGCGGCCTCGATAATGTGATGCGAGTTACCGCCCGCCAGTTCGCGCACATGCAGCGTGAGCTTGGCGTCGCGCGCGAAGGCGTAGAAGAACTCGACGGCCAGCTCGGTATCAAAGGTGCCCACGCGCTCGGTCGGCACGGGTAGATCGCAATAGGCCTGCCCGCGACCCGAGATATCAACGGCGGCCATCACGAGCGTCTCGTCCATGGCAATCGCCGCATCGGCAAAGCGCGTAATGCCCGCCTTGTCACCCAGTGCCTGGCAAAACGCCTCGCCCAGCACAATGCCCGTGTCCTCGACGGTGTGGTGCGCGTCGACCTCCACGTCGCCCACCGCATGTACCGTCAGATCGAACAGACCATGACGGCCAAAAGCGTTGAGCATGTGGTCGAAAAACGGCACGCCGGTCGAGATATCGCACACGCCGGATCCGTCCAGATCGAGCCTAACGACAATGTCGGTCTCGCCCGTCTTGCGGGTCACCTCGACATAACGGCCCATCTACATCTCCTCCTTCACCAGCGCGGCAAACGCTGCCAGCACCTCGTCGTTTTCCTGCGGGGTACCCACGGTAATGCGCAGACAGTCCGCAAGCCCCGGCGCGTAGCTAAAGTCACGCACCAAAATCGAATACCCATCGCGCAGACGCTCGCGCACGCGCGTGGCGTGCGGCGTGCGCACAAGCACAAAGTTCGCTGCGCTCGGCCACGCCTCCACGGGCATGCCCTCGGCAGTCATTGCACGCAGGGCGCACAACTCGCGTTCGCGCTCGGATGCAACTTGCGCCACCACAGGCGCATACGCATCGCGGGCACGCACGCAGGCAAGCGCCGCGGCCTGGCTCAGCACGTTGACTGAATAGATCTGGCGAATCGCCGCGAACACGTCGATGACCTCGAGGGCCGCGATCACGTAGCCCAGACGCGTGCCGGCGGCGCCAAACGCCTTGGACAGCGTATGCAAAATCACCAGGTTAGGATGCTCGGCGATAAGCCCTTGCGCCGTGGTGGCCGCGCCAAACGAATCGTCGGCAAACTCCACGTAGGCCTCGTCGACCATCACCATGCCGGGGCAGGCATCGCACAGGGCCGCGATAAAGTCGAGCGGCGCCACGTCGCCCGTAGGATTGTTGGGCGAGGTCACAATCGCCAGGTTGCACTCGGGCGCTGCCGCAAGCACGGCAGCCTGGTCGAGCTCAAAGGTCACCGGATCGCGCCACACGTCGCTCACCTCGGTCTGGCAGAGCGACGCAAAGAACGCATACTCGCTAAAGCATGGCGGGCAGTTAAGCAGGGTCCGCCCCGCGCCGCCAAACGCCAGCAGGTAGTTATAGAGCAGCTCGTCGCCGCCGTTGCCCACGCAGACATTCTCGCGCGCCACACCATGCCAAGCGGCCAGCTCGTCGCGCAGATCGTTGGACATGGGATCGGGATAACGGTTGAGCGGCGTGGCAGCCAGGGCGGCGTCGACCGCCTCGCGCACGCCAGCCGGCATGGGATAGGTGTTCTCGTTGGCCGAAAGGTTGATGCGCGTGGGCGTAAAGTTGGGATCGTAGGGCTCAATGCCGGCCAAGTGGGGCTGGACGAGCTCCTTCATACGGGGCGTGAGCTCGGCCATATCAGGCCTCCTTGCCAGTCGCGCCGGCGCCATCCGCGCCCGCAGCCGCCAGGTCCACGCCCTCGGCAACCGTCGCCACGGCGTCGCCCGGCCAGGCAACCTTGGTCAGGTCGGCCGCGGCGATCGACTCGGCGCTCACGGCATCCTCGCCCTGCTCCAACACGCGGCGGCGCAGTGCGGCGGAAAGCGCGTGTGCCCACAGACCCTCGGCCTCGGCTAGACGCTGCGTGGCAGGAGCATCGGAGAGCAGGCCCTCGGGTGTATAGCAAATGACACTCGAGCGCTTAACGAACTCCTCCACCGAAAGCGGGTTGGAGAACACGGCCGTGCCGCCGGTCGGCAGCGTGTGGTTGGGGCCGGCAACGTAATCGCCGAGCGGCTCGGAGCTCCAAGCGCCCACAAAGATGGCGCCGGCGTTGCGAATGCCGCCAAGCAGGCCCATTGCATCCTTGCAGTGCAGCTCCAGGTGCTCGGGCGCCACGGTGTTCACGGCCTCGACGGCGGCAGCCATATCGGCGGCCACCACGATGGTGCCCTCGTTGTCGAGCGAGGCGCGCGTAATCTCGGCACGCGGCGACTGCGCCACCAGAATGTCGATACCTGCCTCAACCTCACGCGCAAACTGCTCGTCGCAGGTCACCAGATAGCAGGCGGCAAGCGGATCGTGCTCGGCCTGGGCCATCAGGTCGGCCGCGACCACCATGGGCTTGGCCGTGGCATCGGCCAGCACGCAGACCTCGGAGGGGCCGGCGACCATGTCGATGCCCACGTCGCCCGAGACAATCTGCTTGGCCGCGGCGACAAAGGCGTTGCCCGGGCCGGTGATCTTGTCGACGCGCGGAATGGTCTCGGTACCGTACGCCAGCGCGGCCACGGCCTGGGCGCCGCCCACCATATAGATCTCGTCCACGCCGCCAAGCTTGGCCGCGGCGAGCGTGTAGGGGCTGATCAGGCCGTCCTTTTGTGGCGGCGTCACCATGACCACGCGCTTGACGCCGGCCACCTTGGCAGGGATAGCGTTCATGAGCACGGTGGAGGGATACTGCGCGCGACCGCCCGGCACGTAGATGCCGGCCGCGGCAAGCGGGGTCACCTTAACGCCGAGCATCGTGCCGTCCGGGCGCGTGGTAAACCAGCTCTGCTCGACCTCGCGCTGGTGAAACTCACGGATCTGGCGCGCAGCCTTCTCGAGCGCGGCGACAAAGGCCGGGTCGAGGCCTTCGAGCGCAGCATCGATCTGCTCTTGCGGCAGACGAAAGCTTTGCAGCTCGACACCGTCAAAACGCTGGCAGTAATCGCGCACCGCAGCATCGCCGTTGGCACGCACGTTGGCCACGATATCGCGGGCGGCGTCGACGATGTTTTGCGGCAGCACGCCCTTGCGGTTGAGCTGATTGGTAACGAGGCGCTCACCGGGAGCAAGCTTGATGGTCTTCATATCGGTATCCCCTATCGATCGAGGTTGCGTTTGGAAAACGAGAAGCCGGGCGGCGTCGCCAATCGACCCGCGGCCCGGACGTTAGGGCGCCCGTGCGCGCTCGCGCTATTGTGCCGAGCCCGCGACGGGCTCAAAATGCTTGTCCTTCACGGCAGCCGCCAGGCGATCGGCCAGGTTGCGAACGCGCGGATCCAGGCGCGCGGCACCCGGGTTGACGAAGAAGCGGGCCGTGCAGTCCATAATGCGGCCGGTGATGACCAGGTCGTTGTCGCGCAGCGTGGCGCCCGTGGCGGTGATATCCACGATGCGATCGGTCATACCGACAATGGGACCCAGCTCGATGTTGCCGTGCAGCGAAACAATGTCGGCGTTCACGCCGCGCTCGGCATACCAGGCACTCGCGATGCGCGGGTACTTGGTTGCCACGCGAAGCGAACCGCGGCGAGCATAGTTGCGCTCGGCCTGGCCGGCGCGCCACGCGGGCTCCGCCTCGATAAAGGTGCACAGGCCATAGCCCAGGTCGACCAGCTGCAGCAGGTTGAGGTCTGCCTCGATGAGCGAGTCCCAGCCGCAGATGCCACAATCGGCACCACCGCAGCCCACAAAGGCAGGCGCATCGCTGGGACGCACGATGACAAACTCGATATCGCCGACTGCGCCCTCGCCGGCACGCGTGTCGCGGCCGCGAACGATCAGGTGACGGCCGGGGTCACGCAGCTCGGAGACGTCCAGGCCCGCAGCCTCAAGCACGTCGAGGGTATCGGCCTTGAGCGAGCCCTTGGGCACGGCGATACGCAGCGGACCCTCGGCGCCACGGCCCACGGCGTGGTCGCCATCGGAAGCGGCGTCCTCAGCCGAAGTGTGCGCGGCCTCCAGACGCTCGAGCGAAAAGGCAAATCCCGCCGCCGGTACCTCGATGCCATCGCCGAACGCGCCGGTAAAGATGGAGTCGTAGCGACCGCCCGAACCCACCGGATCGGGCAGGCCACCGGCATAGGCCTTAAAGACCAGGCCCGTGTAGTAATAAAAAGAGTTCATGATGGAGAAGTCGAAGGACAGCACCTGGGCGTCCTCGGGAGCCAGGCCCTCGACCAGGGCACGCAGCTCGCGCGTCAGCGGCGCGACGATACCGGCAGCTTCCAGCAGCGCATCCACACGGTCGAGTATCTCGGCACCGCCGTGCAAGCGCGGCAGCTCGCTAATGGCGGCCTTGACGGCCTCGGGCTCGGCGCTTGCCGCCACGCGGGCATCGAGGCCCACAAAGTCATTGGCGTGCACGCAGCGCAGGGCCTCGGCAGCCAGCTCGCGATCCTCGCACGCCGCGAGCAGCTCCTTAAAAGGACGCACGCTACCTGCGATAATGCGCGCATCGGGCAACGCCAGCTTGCGCACGGCCTCGGCTACCAGCGAGACAATCTCGACATCGCCCGCGGCGTCGCCCGCACCGATGAGCTCAAAGCCCAGCTGCGTAAACTGACGCGAGCCGCCGGCATTGCGCTGGCACTCGCGAACCACCGGCGCCTCGTAGCGCAGGCGCAGGGGCAGGTCGGCCGCGCGCATGCGGGTCGAAACCAAGCGCACGATCGGCAACGTGTTGTCGGGACGGACCACCAGCAAACGCCCATCATCGTCAAAGAGCTTAAACGGCGTGTCCGCAATGCGGCCACCTTCCTCGAGCGAACCCTTGTCCTCGAGCAGCGGCGTCTCAACCGGCAGGTAATGATGCTCCCTAAAGCAGCCCTTCACCGTACATGCGATCTCCTCGCGTGCCTGAGCCTCCTCGGGCAATATGTCCCGGAATCCCCACGGTGTGGCCGTCATCTGGTGAGCCTCCTCATGCTGTGCTTCGCATAGAACAGAAGACCGGCATAGCTCCGCCGGTCTTCTGGGTACTTTAGCATACTAGAGTGCTTGCGGGGAAATTCGTCTCCCTCGGCTCACAGCGTATTCATTTAGAAACATAGGGGCGGGCCCTCAGCTCAATCTGGCGATTCCCCCAGCCCAGCAGGAAAGCGCGTCCCACTCCGAGCCGCAAGCCCGGGATGAACTTTCCGCCGAAGACACCCTGCGCCGACAGCAACGCAAAAAGGGCGCCCGCGCAAATGCGGACGCCCTTGTGTAGGGTCGAGATATCAACCAGCCAAGATATCGGACCTGCGACCAGCTCTTAGTAGTCGAACTGGTGGTAGTAGCGGCGGTACTTGAGGTTGTGCTTGGTGA